>WJKD01000708.1 GCA_014729315.1 Promethearchaeota archaeon
ACAGGACAGCAAGTATTTCTCAACTATGCACGTAAATGGGAAAATATTGTAAATTTGAAAAATATTTTAAAAATGTACCTGACGAAATATTCTGCCCTGCGTAAAATGAAACGCTTGTAATTAAAGTGACTAAAATGTCTGGCAAAACAGCATATTTATTGTCTGATGAGAATTTCCAAGTAGCTCTCTTTGGACGATCCAAATTTTCCATATAAAGCGCTAAAATGTGACTGTGGAGAACTAAATATCGATTTCGAGCTATTGCCAGTTTCTTTTTTATATAATAGAACTGTTATTTATTTTTATTAAAATTCTGAGTTAAACATTTATCTACCGTAACGTTTTCTCGTTTTCAATTGAAAAATTCAGGAAGCTAATCTCATCGCTTCCAGTCGTATTCCTGTCGAAGATGAGAAGGATTATTCAGAGGCGACTCTCTATTTGCGGACTATCGATATGTTAACGTATCTAAAACAAACAGCAAAGCATACAATTGTCTATAGCGTTGGCAACTTATCAAATAAACTAATTGGTTTTATTTTACTCCCTATTTACACTTCCTATCTTACGTTAAGTGATTACGGGGTTTTTGGAATATTAGAAGTAACAATGCAAATTCTGGCAATGGTATTTAATTTCGGTCTGCCATTGGCAATGCTTAGATGGTGTGCTGAAGAAAGTGACAAGAAAAAAGAAAAATCAATAGTTTTTACGACCTTTTCTTCGCTAGTATTTTTAATGATTTTGTTCAACTTATCTTTCATTCCATTCAAAAATCAATTCTCAATTTTGTTTTTCGATAATTCAGACTTCGCTATTTACTTTGTAATATTATTTTTAGCTGTTTCTCTAGAGATTGTTGGTGGGGTGCCGCTCAATTTATTCCGTTTACAGGAGAAATCGCTCTCATATATTGTTATTGTATCATTGAAATTGATCTTAGTACTCAGTCTGAATATTTATTTTGTTGCAATTACAAAAATTGGCGTACTGGGCATTTTTATCAGCAGATTGATTGGTAATGCTTTTTTACTTATTCTAACAGCGCCTTACATTTATAAAAATAGTGTTTTCAAGTTTGATTTTTCAAAATTCCTGGAAATGTTCAAGTATAGCTTCCCATTAATATTTTTAGCACTATCAAATATGCTCTTGCTTACCAGTAACAGATATATTTTGAAATATTTCCATAATTATGAAATAGTCGGTATTTATACATTGGGAGATAAAGTTGCCAGATTTATAAGTGTGTTTTTTTTGCAATCCTTTATGACAGGTTTTTCTCCGATGGCGTTTAAAATGTTTAACCAGCCAAACGCCAAACGGTTTTTTTCTAAAGTATTGACATATTTATGCTTCGGTATAATATATGCGTCTTTGGGGTTCTCTCTTTTTTCGGAAGAAATTATAAAGTTAATGGCAAAAAATAAGGATTACTGGATTGCATATAAGATAATTCCCATTTTAACCATTCCTGCGCTTCTGAAAGCAATCCAATATATACTATCATTAGCGTTTCATTTTGCAAAAAAAAACAAATACAATGCTTACATTTCAACGGCAGGATTAATCATAAATTTTGGATTGAATATTATCATCATACCGATATATTCATATTGGGGAGCGGCAGTATCAACAATTGTATCCATGTTTATCATGAGCATTTTATATTACAACATAAGCCAAAAACATTTTAAGGTTAATTATGAGCTTGGGAAAATAGTCAAGATGTTCTCTATTGCCCTCATTCTTTTCATAGCTATTTCATTTTTAGATATCCGTGCATTTTATTTGGAGTCCGCCGTCAAAATGACAGCTCTGCTTTTATTTCCGTTTATCTTATATTTCATGAATTTTTATGATGAGATCGAACTGATTAGAATCAGGGAAATATGGATAAATTGGATCAAAATAGTTGATCGGAGAAAGAAAAACTGATCTCAAAACTATAAAAATGAGCTAGTTCTTTTTCAATAAAAGACCCAGCCAGTATGGTTTTCTTGGAGAAAGAAGGCTATTCATTCCATTACAAATATGTGAAATAATATTCTTATTTTCAATGTATAAAAATCGGTTAGAACATTTGGGACAAATAGAAGTCTTTTCATTTGAAAATTGAGCCCAGCTCTTTCCAACGCGCTGTTTTATATTTAACAAGAATGGTACATACTGTCGCACAGGTTTTCCGCACTCGAATGATTTTATTTCTGAATATTCCGGAAATAAAGAGAGTAATTTGTTTTTGTTAAAAGATTGCAGATGATATGATGCATTGTATTCAAAGCCACATTTGGGACATTTTATATGATTTTTCGAAAGATACTCGTCATTTGGTACTGTGATTAATAGATATTTACCTGCGACTCTATTCAATTCGACTATTGATTTTAACAAGACCGGTTCAGTTAAATGCTCCAGCACTTCGCTACATAGAACTAAATCAATAGAATTATTTTTTAATGGTATATTATTTATTTCAGCCTGACATTTATTTGAATGAACAAACTGTATAGCAGCCCAACTTCTATCGAGACCAATAACGAAACGATTATCAACTAATGTATTTGTAATAATCCCATTTCCACAGCCGATGTCTGCAATTGAAGTTACTTCATCCGGTACTGTTTCCCGGATTATGTTAATTCTCTCGTGCTGATATTGAGACAATTTCAGGTTTCTCCAATGATCAGCATCTTCGTAAAGGTGGCGGTCTTTATATTTTTTCATATAATTCCAGTAATGTCTTTTCGGCGGTTTGCCAATTATACTTATTTACGACGCACCTATTTCCTGAATTCCCGAGTTTTTCAAGCAGGTTTCGATTTGAATAAAACCATTCTAATTTTTCTGCAAGGTCATCGGGGTTTGAATTCGTATATACCAAACCGCATTTACATTCTTCGACGATTCGTCTTAAAGGATCACAATCGCTGACTATCACCGGTTTTTTCATATACATGTATTGACATAGCTTGTGAGGCAAAGTGTTATCAGTATGAACGGATTTCAAATGAGGTATTGCGCACACGTCGCTTGCCGCTATGTATGAACCCAATTTTGTATAATGTTCATACCCTGTAAATTCAACGAATTCCCCGATTTGTAATTTTCGGACCATTTCTTTCAGATCTTTAAAAATTCGACCATTTCCGATTAGCAATAATTTTATTGGCGATGATTTATGATTAATAAACTTAGCAAAGCCCTCGATTAAAATATGAAGCCCGCGATGGAAATCAAAATCTCCAATATAACTAAGAATAAATTCCTCTTTTATATATTTATCAATGACTCCCTTTTTTATCCCATAACTTTCAAATATTTTATAATTTAGATAATTTTGAACAGCATAAATCTTACTGCGATTTATACCTATTTGGGAAACACGATTTATTGCTTCTTCAACAACAACAATTATTCTATCAACCTGCTGCAGCCACCTTTTTTCAAGCATATACCATTTCTTGATGCTGATTATTACATTTCCCGGAAAAGTATTTGCAAAAGTATATTGTTTAAGCCCTTCGACATAATTTTCGTGCAGATCGCTAACGATTTTTAGCCCATATTTTTTCTTTAACTTAAGTCCGGCTCCTAATAAATAAAGGTCGTGGACATGCAAAATTTCAATTTCATATTTCTGTATAAAACGAGAAATCTTAAAGTATAAATAGTAGGTATAAATTGGAAATCTGGATACCATTGCTCTCATTTTTTTCATCCAAAAACGGGAAATCTTATTTCGGATGATGTGGAATCCATGATATTTTTCATACAACGGTTCATCGGAATAAGTATAGCACCATAAATATATCTCGTAGCCAGCATTCGCCAGTGACGCCGCTTCATTTTCAACCCGAATATCAGGAGGAAAACGCTGATCCAGAATCATTCCAATCCGTGTACCCATTATAATTTACCAAATATATTCAAGCTTATAAAATTAACGGAATAAAATTACAAAGATCTTTAATAAATTGCAAGGATTTTCTTGAGGAGAGAAGCTAAAGAAAAACTACTTGCAATTTCGAGCATGGTTAATTATATTGTGTCGACATTATTTATAAATCATTTCTATTTTTATTATTCACTGCGTTGCAGCAAAAAAGGAGAGTGGAATCCCATTCAATCTAGTAATTTCGTGCTGTTTCCGGTGTCCCTGATTTTGTCGAGACTGGTACAGATAAAAGACATTCGGAATTTTAAAAGCATTTTCTTTGAATAAAAAAATGAAGTCGAATCTATGAAAGGTGAATATTTTTCATGAAATTATCTGTCATCATTCCGGTTTACAATGAACGTGAAACACTCCCTCTCATTCTCGAGCGCATCAATACACAGCCTTTTAATATGGAAATAGTAATTGTCGATGATTTCTCGACCGATGGAACCAGAGAGTACATCGAATCGCTGTCGGGGCTGCATTATATGAAATTATTTCATGATAAAAATCAGGGCAAGGGTGCGGCTGTCCGCACCGCGCAGGAGCATATCGAAGGCGATATCGTCATTATCCAGGATGCTGATCTGGAATATCAGCCGGAGGATTTCGAGACCATGATCCGCCCGATTCGGGATGGTGGTTCGGACGTGGTTTA
>WJKD01000709.1 GCA_014729315.1 Promethearchaeota archaeon
AGATATGAATTTCTTATTGAAAATTCCATAGATGTCATTATTGTTTATGATATTGAAGGAAATATTTTAGATTTTAACGAGATCGCTTTGAAAAAAGTTGGTTATACCAAAAAAGAAGCTTTAAATATGACTATTTTCGACTTTATAACGAAAGAGGAAATTCCGAAAGCATCTAATGCTTTAAAACAATTAATTGAAAGGGGAAAAACGGAAAAAGCTTTTACGTATAAAGTTAGAAAAAAGGATGGAATGTTTTTTTATCTAGAATTCCATGGTATGGGATTAAAAAAAGAAGGAAAAATATATGCCGTATTAAGCATCGGACACGATGTTACAGAGGAAATTCTCTCAAAAAAAAGCCAGTTATCTTCAGAAATTAAATATCAAACGATTTTTCACGAGGCTCCTTTTTTGATCGCATTAGCTGATACAAATGGTATTTTGATAGACTGCAATAATGCGGTAAATCAATTCATGTCATCACATACTAAAGAAGATCTTTTGAATAAATCGTATGAAGAAATATTTAGTGAAAATGAAAATGAGAAATACATAATTCCACTGTATAAAAAATATCTTGATGCATTACTTAATGGAAAACGGCCTAAAGATATAGAATATAAGATTGAAAGCAGTTCGGGTGGTTTTGTATGGTGTCATTTGCATGCTTCTCTCTTAAAATTAGAAGAAGAAGATTATATCTTATTATTTATTCGTGATATAACCGAAAAAAAATTAGCTGAAATTAAGATTAAGAATTCGGAAGAAAAATTTAGAACTATAAGCGAGCAATCTTTGTTAGGGGTATGTATTATTCAAGATAGTAGAATAAAATATATTAATCAGCAATGTGCTGATATATTTGGGTATACTAGGGACGAGATTTTATTATTTAAAGAAAATCAATATTTAGATTTAATTCATCCGGACTATCGGCACTTAGCTCAAGGACAAGCAAGAAAAAAAAAGGGCGGCGATAACGATTTAAAGAGTCAATATCAAATTAAGGCTTATAAAGGAAGCGCTCAAGAAATTTGGGTGGAAATTTTTTCTAAAACGATTAAATACAAAGGAAATTCAGCAGATCTTATTATTTTAACAGATATAACTGAGAAGAAGAAAACTGAGGAAAAAATAAGAGAATCAGAAAAAAGATATAGGGAAGCTTATGAGAGAGAAAATTTTTACAAAGATCTCTTCGCACACGATATGAATAACATTCTTCAAGGAATTTTAACTTCTCTTGACATATTTGAGATGAATTTTTACAAAAAAAATAATGTTTTTCAATCAGAAACGATATTAAAGGAATTAAGAAATCAAATAAATAGGGGTTCCTCTTTAGTAGAAAATGTAAGAAAATTTTCAAAGCTAGACGATTCTGAAAAAGATTTAAAAAATATTAATGTATATGAAGTAATAGAGCAAGCAATAAGTTCAATAAGAGAAAGTTCTAGAGACAGAGAAATAAATATTCAATTAGAGAAAGCAACAGAACAGACTATTATCAAAGCTGACGACTTTGTTATTGATGTCTTTGAAAACCTACTCTACAACGCAATAAAACATAATTATAAAAATCTCGTTCAAATAACAATTAAGATCTCAGAGATAAATACAGATGCGAGAAAACGCTTAAAACTTGAATTTATTGACAATGGCAGAGGAATTCCCGACTCTAAGAAAAAAAGTATTTTTGAAAGGGGTTTTAACCAAGATAAAAGCGTAAGCGGAATGGGATTGGGTTTATCGCTCGTTAAAAGAATTTTAAATAAGTATGGCGCTGAAATTCGAGTAGAGGATCGAATTACTGGTAAATATCAAGAAGGGAGTAATTTTATCATTATTTTTTCCGAGGTGTTATAAAATCGCAAGAATTTTCATTGTTGAAGACGACCAGTCTCTTAGTCATTTATATAAAATGGCATTGGAATTAAGAGGACACAATGTTGTGGGAATCGCAATCGATGGTAACGAAGCAATATCTATGTTTCGGAATTTTCCCAACAAACCCGATATTATCATTATGGATTATCGTATGCCCGGTAAAAACGGATTAGACGCAATGAAGGAAATTCTTCAGTTGGAGCATTCACCTCTTTTTATTTTCGCAAGCGCCGACGATAACATAAGGGAAGAAGCGATGTCGTTAGGAGCAACGAGCTTTAAGTATAAACCGTTTACTATTGATTATTTATGTAAAAACATCGAAAAAGCATTATCAACAAAAAGCTGATTTTTGTAAACTAAGGGATAAATGTTAAAGCTCATTTTTCAATTTACTCAAAATTACCAATTTATACTTTTGCTTCTAATAAATTTGAAGTAGTGCATGGACTGAATTTGATATAAAAGGCCATTAGATTTTTTTAGAGATTCAAATTCACTCTCGATAATTATATAAGGAAGTAGATCGTATAATTAAAATTAGTTAAATTAATTGATTTTTTTATTGGGGATAAAAATGGAAAATAATCAAGAAGCAACAAATATTACACATTCTAAGAAGATCTTACTCCAAATAAAGCAAAAGAAAATCAGTTGAAAATAAAAGATATGTCTCTTTAACTCGAATTAACATTTAATTATCAATTCTTGTATGATATACAATTGAGGTCTTAAAGAGCACATTAGTTATAAAATCTTATCTTGTATTTGATTTTGCTTTGAAAACGCTTATATATTAAAATAAAAACTAGCAGAAAGCTACGTTATAAAAATTAAAAAAAATTAAAAAAAATCTACCCTAACTTATAAGTTAGCTTTCCGCCAGAACTTTTTTTAATTGTTATTCCTTTCACCTTTTGAGCATGGAACCTGACCTCTTTGTGAGCCCTTCCCAGGTAC
>WJKD01000710.1 GCA_014729315.1 Promethearchaeota archaeon
GTGAAAAGCGACTGGAATTCTTTCCAAGCGAAAAACATATCAAAGCACATTAAAAAATCCTACACTACTTTTTTAAGTAGAAAATTTGAACCTTATCTTGAACGATTTTTAAGCTGTTTTCTTGGATTTGACGAGAAGAAACTAATAGTTTCGGGAAGCGAGAGAATCTCCAACAAAGTCTTAATTTATAGATACGCCTGCGATCTTACTCAAAAAGAACTTGAGGAATTTGGAAAAATAGGAAAATTAGCAGAAGAAAATATCAACAATTTACTGATTTTTATAGGATATATGGCAATTTGCATCTCAGTGTTTGGTATGATCATTAGGAAGATTATACAATGCCCTATTTTAATTACGCTAGACAGTGCTACCGAAAGAATCAAAAAAGATGGGTCTTATAGTATTTATCTAATGATATTAATCAGGGATGATAACCATGAACTCTTTATGAATTACTTGAAAATGACTTCGTTCTATTTTCTTAAAAAGTTTAAAGAAATACCTGAAAAGAACTACAAAAGCCTACTTGAAGGAAGAGAAAGACTTTATGAAATCGCAAAGAAGCAGTACAGTACGGTGAAAGACGATTTAGCGGATTTGTTGATATATTTTTATAAAAAGTGCGTATTATTGCAGAATATTTGCCCTTTATTAGACTTTCTTAATTTTGTGTGTTCAAGAGTGGAGGATTCAGTTTTTAACAAGTTAGGTATTATTAAAAAAGATTATTTAGCAAAGTTCGAATATAACGACGAAAAAAAAAATTCGTTGATTCAAATTTTTAATTTTATAGATAATAAAAGCACATTATATTCAACCTTTATGGCGAACCACCTCCCTTCCGAAAAGGCACAATTCAATCTTTTCCTTTTAATAATGAAGTATTATTTCAGTAGCGGTCTTGAAGCGTTGGAAGTTGGAGATTTGCTATTCTTACCCGAAAAATTTAAGACCGGATTGAATAGGTTTAATAAAAAGTACCGTGAAAGGGTTATTGATTCGAACACCATTAAAGAGATTGGCATATTCATGAATTACTTCTCGTCAATATCCACTTCAAAACATATCGATATAATTTTCAAAAAAATTTTTGGTATGGAGCTTTCTCATCTAAATTATAAATTTTTCAGAACATTTTTAAAGAGTTTAAACGAAAAATTATCAATACTGCTTAAGAAAAATGACTTAGAATTTAAAGTTATTGTAGATTATCTATGTAGAATATTATACACGTTAACTGATAAGATATTTATTACGGATACTCCGGATGAAGCGTCAAAAAATTTTATCGATCCCAGAGGAAGATATGTTGGAAAAAATATTGCTCTCAGAGTATTAGAGCTCTTTATTTTTCAAGAGATTAACTTTTCAGACGATCTCTGGCCAGAATATTTAGTAAGCCTTTATAAAAATCAAAAAAATAAGTTGTTAGATAAAACAATCACCATCCCGGAAAAATACTTTTATTCCGATAAAGAACTGATGAAATTTAATACCATTTACAACTTTCAATCATTGTCTTCCGCTTCCTTTTTAGAAGAATGGTTCATAAAAAAAATAATTGTTCCATTAGATAAATTTATTGAAGAAATAAGAGACAAGATAGGAAATCTCTCAGAAAAAGATGAAATTGCCAAAATTCTAATAGATTTTTTCAATCTTAAAACGGAAAAAAAGCAAAAAGCAAAAAAATTAAAATCCTCTTGCTTAGAGTTAGCTCAATTCTGGTTATAATAATTTTATTTTGATATTGATTCTTATTTCTTAATTTCGAAGATTTCTAAAAATATTTCAAATTGCTCCTTGATATTTACAATAGGTATTGGAATATTTAAATTAATTTCATCGTATTTTTTTAACGCTATCATGCCTGCTATCATTCTCACATTATCGTTCATTTGGTTCTTAATATCTTCAACTTTTTTTGCACATAGAATTGTTGGATAATCCACTGATCTAAAACCTTCTGTAAAAACTAAATCAACCGGTAAAGGACTCTGAGATAACCATTTTATTATCTTAGGGATCGAGATTTTTTTCTTTAAAAAAATTGTGGTTTCGTCGTATATATTTTTTGTTATGGAATAATTAGCACCCGCTTGAGAGTAAAGATATGAATCTTTACCCTCTTCATCAATCTGGTGTTCATGAATATTTTTAATGACGGCGCAATTTAATGTGTAGCGTTCCCGTAAGCCTTTAATTGCCTCGACAACAAAAAATGTCTTTCCGCTCCCGCTATATCCAATTAAATTAATAACTTTTATCTTTCATCACATAGACAAAATTGAAATAAAGATTAATAGAATTATTATATATTATAAATAAGATAACTATTTAAAAAAGTGGAAAAACTTTTAATTAGCCGAGTAAAATATTTTAGATAGTCTATGCCCCCCTCAAAAACCCAAATCGTATTTGACGCTAATTTCTTTATTTGTATGAATTCAATTAAAGCTCGAGACTTTCTTACTAATCTGAATAAAGCTGGAAAGGATCTTAATTACGAATTTTTTATATCAGAAATAGTTTTCAACGAAATTAAAGCACCGATATCCTTTAAAGATAAGTTCAAGACGATAATAAATGTGAAAAAAATTGAGAATAAATCTGTAGATCACATAAAACAGAAACTGATGGAACATAATATTCGGTTTCCAGCACAAGATCCAGATTTATCGCTTATTGTTCTCGCCGACGAGTTAATTACTGGAGAGAACAATTCGGAAGTTCATTTAGTTACTGATGATTTCAAGTTAGCTAAGAATACAAATCTGCTTTACCGAGGAAAAATTAATATTCTTTCTCTTTCAGGTTTTCTACTCAAGGTTCAGAGATCCGCTACCAAAGCACAGATGCGTAATTATTTCAAAAATGTATGGAAGAAAAGTCTAAATTATACGTTAAGTTATATGATAGAACGCTCAAAGATTTATCCTGCGGAGCAAAAGATTACGTGGCTTATCGAAAAAGCAATAAGTGTGACCGAAAAATCAATTATAACTCAAGACAGCCAATTAGATGGAGACAAAGCAGTAAAGTTTGAGATAGGGGCCACAAAATATTCCGAAGAAATTGAAATAGCTGAAAAATATATTGAAAATCAGAAAATTCCACCATCGGAAGAGAAAAAAATCCAATCAATTTTTAATTTCCTAGAGAATTTAAAAATATCTAGAGAATATGTAAAACGAGCAAGAAAAGCAATAGTAAAAAATAATTCTAAGGACGCAGTAAAATTTTTAAAAAAAGGAAACGGCTTTTTAATCTCTCTACTTCAAGTAGCTTCAGGTCAATTAAATTCTCAAAAAGATTACGACATCGTAGAATCTTTAATATGTTCTGAGATTTCCAAAATGGAATTCTTAAGAGCCTTTCTTCTCGTATCGATTGGACGAATAAGCACAGCGGTTGATTCACTCGAAAGAGCCGCGCTTTTTTCCACTATTATTCACAATCATCAAACATGTCTTACCTTGAATTATCTTAAAGCCCTTATTCTTTTATTCCATGGACTTTATCAGAATTCAATTTTGGCTTATAATTTTACGGAAGAATTAGCAGACCTCCACGAAGACGAACGATTAAAGTTAAAATGTGGGATTGGGAAAGCCATTGCGTTATATATTCAAGGTGGAGAAGAAGATAAGATCACTGCTATGGCAATCATGGATGAGATCTCGGGAATCAACTTTGAATCAAAAATTGCTGATGCCATAGTAGTGTTTAGCGAACTTGGAGACTATTTTCTTGCGCTCGGACACTCACAATTAGCTACTAACTTGTATAACGAAAGTATGGAAATGGCTATTGATGCAGGAATTGAGTGGAAAGTGAATTTGTTAATTGAAAAACTTAAAAGAGCTTATATCGCCACCGTCTTAAACGGTTATACTTCAGAAGATATGGTCGATAGAATCGACATCTTATTGGACAAAGCGTATAATGTCAAAGATGTGGATAAATATAACGAACAAATTAAAAAAATTGCAAGTTTTAACATATTATTTTATACGCCTTTTCCTCATCTTACAGGGAAAAGAAAAGCTATCAACTTCTCCAAGCTACCTAAAGAACTTCAAGACGATTATTTGGAAGTTGTATCCATTGAAAAAATCCAAGATAAGGAGAATCAGTATCTTTTCATCGTAACGCACTACGAACTAGGGCTTCTCGGATTTAAGATAAAAACAGATGAGAATATAACAGGAATTCCTGAGAATTATAGTATTAAATTAAAACCGACAGCAAAAGTAAAAATATACGAACCCGACGAGGATTTGAAGGATCAATTTTTAATTAGAGCAATAATCGAAGTAACAGCGAAAAACCAAACAGAAATAGTTTACACTCTTCCTTCTTTTTTCAAACAGTTAAATCTTTAGATTGTCTTTTAGCTGAAAGCTGTTAGAATAGGTCTTTAAATGATTTAAATAAGCTTCTTTTATCGTTTTAAGGTCTAAGAATAAAGTAAAATATTAAATTATTAAAATATTGAAAAAGAAAGTAAACTATTTGATGGTTATTTTCTTTCTTCCTTATCTCGCTGAGATACTCTTCCCGAATGGACCGCACAACTAATACAATAATACTTTTTTGTGCTCCCTGAAAGAATAATGGTTCCCTGCTTTTTGAGCTCTGCTAACATGCGACCGTCGACTAAACGAGTTCTCGATGTGACTGCCTTAGCTTTACTACGTGGAACAAATCTCCCACATTTTGCGCATTGAACTGTATTATGAGAACCTTTACTACTCCCCGTCTTTCCACCCGATTTACGCTT
Organism: Promethearchaeota archaeon; assembly: GCA_014729315.1. The sequence continues at coordinate 4,787 of WJKD01000710.1, forward strand.
CTTCGGCATTTAGTTCACCTCCTTTTCATTTTTCCTCGTAATCACACCACAATCTAAGAATTAAAAACAAGAAAAACTTATATAATTTACTTTTAAGTAGGCTATGTCGATAAATAATAGAAGCTAAAAGATGAATAATTATGCTGGAGCGGGATTTGAGGGAGCTCGCTTATCTAATGCCCTTAAAGTTCTGAATGTATGGATAAACCTTTGCATAATTGTAAGTATTAATAAACCTATGTATATCCAGATTAGAACAAGGAATATGATTTTAATCGGCGAACCTAAAAATAGCGTGGATAAAAAGTTAACCCATGTTTCAATGGATAAAAGAGCCATTATAAATAACAATCTTTCGGCTCTCTCCATAATTCCTACGCCTTTCATGTTCACTTCTTCGTTTTCCGCTTTCGATCTCGAGTAAGAAATCATGATATTAAGAAATAAAATCACAAATCCCATAATGTAATCAATAAGACCGCTAAAAATCATTCCAAAAATAATTGCAGAATCAGAAAGACGATCAAGATTTGAATCTAAAAACGCCCCAGATTTAGAATCCTTTCCTGTCCTCCTTGCCACCTCCCCATCAAATGTATCCAATGCACCAGAAATAAATAATAGGAATGGAGAAATCCATGCCAAATAAAGTGGGTAATGAGTGAATCCTAAACCTATAAATACTGCTGAAGCAATAGCACATAAAAATCCTAAGTACGAGATTAAGTTTGGACTTACATTATGTCTTATTAAAAACTCCACTGGACCGTCAAGATATTTTTCTATTAAATTCCTCTGATTTTGCCGTTTTTCCTTTGGATCCACTTTAATTCCTCTTTGTCTTGGGTTTGCTAAATTGTAAATATAACTTTATTAATCTTATCACGCTGGAAGCTAAGTAAGAAATCTCACTCAAACTCAAATTTGGCAGATTCATCTCCTTTATGCGATTTGAAGAAATGATTTTGCCAGTTTGATCCCCAATTAAAAAAATATAATTACTAAATCTTCGCAATTCTTTCAAAACACTTATGAAATCTCTTCCTTTCTCGCTTAATACGAATATCTCATAATTCTTCTCTTTAAAATAGTTAAGTGCGTCAAATATATCCATAGACGATTGTTTCATCCCTTTCAATGATAAAGTATCTGATTCTTTTTTTCCTCTGATGTCCTTAATTCTCTTTACAAAAAAGTCCGTAAATAGAAGCTCGTTTCGGGGCGTTGATACAATTTCTAAAGACTCTGTATCGAATATATATGTTCCGTAGTTCTCTAAAAATACCCAAATTTGCACATTTTTTTCAAATTCTCCATTTTTATATAATGCTGACAAAATACATCTAACTATGACATCCAATCTCCCGGAAGATCCCGGTAGATCCTTTATTGTATATCTTCCAAGGTCAACGGTTGAAGAGTAGAGAAAAAAATATAGAGTCATGAGGTTTTATATTGAAAAGTACTGTTATTTTTTTAATAGCTGAGGGTTTGTTTTCACCATACTATTCGATTTATATAATCTTAAATTTTTTTAATAGTTTTTCTAGAGAACTACTTTTTCTACAAAAATCGTTGATTTTCGAGATGGATTCACTATTTTAATCGTTTATAATTTTGAAATATTTCTCTTCTATCAAATGTTTCTAAAATTTTTGTAATGATGCGTTTAAAAAACTCCTTCATGATAATTTTGTCAAGCGAAAATATATAGAACTATTTATAATAAACAGAATAAGTAGATAAAAACTAAAAACTAATCGAAATATGACAATAATAGAAGATGCTTAAAAGAAGATGAAGATGACGGAAACAGACGAGAAGATGCTCGAGGAAAAAAAAATTCCAAAGGAAGAAGAATTATTTCTGGGTAGTGTGGATCAAGATGATAAAAAGGTACACACTACTTTAGTGCCCTGCAAGAAATGTCAAGGAAGGGTTTTTAAAATCAAATTAAATCAAGATTTGTTGGATGAAGTTGACCGATATCCCTTTACGATCATAACTATGCATACTGCTCTTCAATCAGAAAAAAAAGAGATCCACACTCTTGTGGTGTATATTGATAAAGACCTAAATGCCCGTCACGTTGAGGTTCTTAGTGGAAAAAGGGTTTTCATAACACCTTACATTTTGTACAATCCAAGCATGCTTTTTCTTTCATGCAATAAAAATATGGGTAAATTCTAATAATGCAAAAAAGTGAAAATAGTATGATGGTTGATAAAACAGTTAAAAATCTCGGTAAAAATCGAAACTGTAAAATAGTTATTGCCGGAGATGGTGCAGTCGGGAAGACTACAATCTGCAAGCGTGTCTCTGGTAACTTAAAAGAAGAAGAGGCGCAGCTTATGACTTGCGGTATTGATTTTCATAATTTGGAAATTCTAAACGGTCAACCCGTTGAAGCTCAACTCTGGGATTTAGGAGGGCAAGAACAATTTAGGCCGTTTCAAAAATCCTTTTTTGACGGGGCTCACATCGTTATATTCGTGTATTCTGTGGAGTGGTTTCATTCGTTTATTAATCTCGAAGATTGGATTAACCTTGCGAAAAGATATAATCCTCACTTAATATATCTCCTCGGGAACAAAATTGACTGCGAAGATAGGGCAATTTCAAGGGAAGAAGCGACAACATTTGCCGAGGAGCACTATATGAAATATTTTGAAGTTTCCGCTTTAGACGGAAGCGGTTTCGAAGAATTTAAAAACGAATTGATTGTATCTATTAAAGAAATGTATACTGATTAGATTATGCAAAATCTCTCTAAGAGTTGCTCACGGATTATTAATCAAAGTATTTAATTGAGTTTATTTTAATTTTTTATGATTTTACTCTTTTTTGAATTTCTCTAATCTTTGACCCGTTAATAACCTTTTCCATGTCAATTCATTTTTCGTCGGTTCTCTCGGGCATTTTCAAAAATTGACAGTCTCCTTTAACGTAAGCCTCGCTACCATACTATCGATAAAAAAAATCGGAGTTTTTTTAATTTAAGATAATAAAAAGAATCAGAATCATTTTATTCTAAGACAAGTCAGCCTAAATCCTTAAAAGCGATGGTTAATTATTGAGATTAACTTAAAAGTGGTGATCGTAAGAATTGATTCATATCTTATATAAAAGAAAAACGGATATCCACCAAAAGCAACTAACAGATTATATAGGCGTCAAAAGCGTCGAGATCTATAAAACTTGGGAAAAAGGGGTCTATAACGAGGTGAGAAGGAAGTTTTCTTGGGTGCCCGTGAGGCAGTACACTAGGAAATCATCAGATAAAGGGGAACAAGACTCGAATCTTAAACAATTAACCCTTTCCGACTTCATGGACTGGATCCCAACCTTAAAAGGGCAATATCTTTATCGGTTTCCAAAAGTGAAAATCCCACGATTCGAAGACCATGCAAAGGGCGTCGTTTCTCAAAAAGAATGGGACATGCACCGTTATCTTACAAATTTTAACGGGTTTTTCGAGAACCTGTTCGAGTTAAACGATCTAAGCTTTTTTGATGATTTACAAGAGTCTCTTAGGGCTAAGGGCGTTTATTTCAAAGGTCTATCGGTACGCGATGTGTTTTGCTACAACTTACTCCGAATCAACCTTGGATTTAAGGATTACACTGGAATTGAAAAGATGAGCCGGTTATTAATCTGGCCTCCGCTTTTTCGGGTGACGGTTAACCCGGAATTCATTCCCACAGCAGCGGAAATGAGTTTTGTCCTGAATAAGATCCCCGCAAAAGAGTTATTCTCGTTTTTCCGACAGCTCGTGCGGGAATGCGTGGACGAAGGGATCATCGTCCCGAGGGTCCTCATTTGGGACGGTCAATTCCTCCGATCAAATTGCAACAACAATAAGGACGAGGATAAGGGGGAGTACAACGATCCTGAGGCGGGCTATTGCCGTCATAACGGGAAAAAGAAGGGAGTGGGCTATGATCCGGGCATCCTCTATGCGTATTGCGGGGATCGGTGGTTTCCGATCTATTTTAAGATGTTTCCGGGCAACCGAAGCGACCAAGAGGCGTTCAAGGAGACCGTCCGGGCGTTCTTAAGTGAAACAGACAGGGAGTGGCAGTTAATCATCTCGGATTCGGGCTCATATGCCCTCAACATCCTGGAGGAGATCCGCTTTCGGAACATGCTCCCCATCATTCGGGCAAGAAAAAACATAAAAAATCAACCCGTGAGGGAATTAAAGGAGGGATATTACTTTAATACCGATTTTATCCCCCCGGAATGGTCAGAGGAATACTTCTTATTCATCTATAGTTTCAGACCGATGATTGAGCAAGGAAACTCGTATAATCACACCTACTATAATGGCGAACGCATGAATACTCGCGGTCAAGAGGCTGCAATCAAGCACGTCGCTTCCATCTACATCTTAGAACTCTTAAAAGCTTTAACTGCTCATAAAATGGGGCGACCCGACTTGGTCATGAAACCTGGCGCCTTTCAACCCTCGAGGCATTTGAACTATCAGCTGGTATTGCCGCAGCTTGCCGAAGAATCGGGTTTCAAGATCTTCGAGCAGGTCGGCTTGTAGGGACGACGAAATCGGATTTCACATGGAAAGGGTGCCAAGCGGGCAAAATCTTTACGAAAATGAAAAATAAATAAAATA
>WJKD01000711.1 GCA_014729315.1 Promethearchaeota archaeon
TATTCATGGTTGTAATCGCAAAATCATCTACCCTCTTATCCAGAGAGGATTTCCTTTATTAGTTAATAGAAAACAGTGAAAATTAAAGATTTCTTCACAGCTACTTAAATGCTGAAATTTAGTTTTGAAAAAATAACCTTTATATTTATTCTTATCCCTATATATAACGATAGTATCTCTTTAGAGTTGAATCCAAGGAAAATAGTATCAAAGTCAAGAATATTTAATTTAGGCGATGTTTACGCATGTTTTATACCTCTGATAATAAGTTATACTTTAAAATAATATACTACGGAATGGGCGGTTCCGGAAAAACTACTATTTTGGACACTTTATATCAAATCACCAGGACTTACAACAAAAGCATAATCCCGATCGGAGATATTACAAAAATAGATAAAGCAAGCGGGGCTACACTTTATTTCGATAAAGGTCTTTTTGAATCCACCAGACAGAACCAAATTTACTATCAAATATTTACCGTTGCTGGACAAACTAGTTATGCTCCACTGCGAAAGAAAGTTTATGAAGGTTCAGATGGGATTGTTTTTGTAGTTGATTCGCAAGTACATCGTTTTAAAGAAAATGTGGAATCTCTGAAAGAATTAATGAAATTTTCACATAATAGTCTAATTAAGGAAATTCCCGTAGTTGTCATGTTGAATAAACAGGATTTACCTCATACAATCAGTTCTCCCGACTTTAAAGCCGTTTTAATGGATTTAAATTTATGGTACGATCCTGAAATAAAATATAATCTTTGGAATCCGAGCGTATTTGAAACATGTGCTTTATATCCCCATCATAAAAATATTTTCGAGAGTTTTACTGATTGCGCTCGGAAAACTGCGTTATATCAGTTTTATGGTAAGGGAAAGGCACCTATAGATGATAATGTGGTAAAAAGAATGATTAAATACGGATTCCTTAAAAAAGAACCAATTCCTACAGTATAATTAATCTTAAGTATTCTTTATTTAAAATGGAATTGTGTCAAATTAATAATTTCGACTTTGTATCATTTAAGCTGCATGATAAGACTAATTTTGATTTATTTATAAAATATAATATATTTTTCCGTAATTCTTCAATAATTAATTAAATTTTGGACTTCTGAAACAACGAAAACGAGTAAGTATTTTTTTTTCAAAATGAATGATTATTCATAAAACTTAAATTACTTCTTTCACTTATTATATTAAAGAATCACAAAAGCATTAAAGAATTAAATTACAAGAGGTTTAATCATGACGATAATAGGAGTTCCCACATTCGGGGAAGGCGGATTAAATGCCGTACTTAATCCTCGTTTTGGAAGATGTGAAAGTTTTACGTTTGTTACTGTTGAGGATGGAAAAGTTACCGAAGTACACGCAGTTCCCAACGCAGCAGCAGGTGCCATGGGTGGAGCAGGAATTCAAGCGGCTCAGATTTTGGGAAACAACAATGCAACAGAAGCAATAGTAGGCAATCTTGGTCCAAATGCGGCACAGTCGCTTTTATCGCTAAATATTAAGCTTCATCAAGCCCCCAATCAACAAATAACAGTTAAAGATGCTATTGACCTTTATATTAAAGGGTCTCTTCGAGAATTAAATAGTTCAAATGTCGGTGCACATTTTGGTATGGGCGCAGGCAGAGGCATGGGTGGCGGTGGTGGACGAGGTATGGGCGGTGGTAGAGGCATGGGTGGCGGCGGTGGAGGCGGCCGAGGAAGAATGCCCTAACTTTTTTATATACAATTATATTTTTCAATTTTCAAACTTAATTTCATCATTTTTATTATGAGAACAAAACCACAAATTATATGCGTTACTGGAGGAAAGGGTGGAACTGGAAAAACCCTCGTCGCCGTCAATATTGCAAACATGTTTGAGAACGATGGATATAAGGTATTACTTATTGATGGGGATGTTGAAAATCCTAATACTTATTTATTAATGGGGGGGAAATTAGAAAACAGAACTGAGGTTCCTTTTTTTAAACCCAAGATTATCGAAGAAAAATGTACTAAGTGCGGACTATGTGCAAAAAACTGTGCTACTCACGCCTTATTGCACGTAAAGGATTCGTATCCGATACCGATTTTAACTGTTTGTAGTGGATGCAAATTATGCTATAAAATTTGTCCAGAAGGAGCAATTGAAGCGGATTCGAAAGTAATTGGGGTTACATATTCTACGAAAATAAATAATATCTCCCTTCTAGTCGGCGAACTAACCGCTGGTGAAGCACGCTCAGCTGCAGTAGTTGACGCCCTCTTAGAGCAATTAGACGAAATTTTAGAAAATAATCCCGAAGAATTCGATGTGATCGTTTTAGATACTGCACCTGGAGCCCATTGCGATGTAGAATTACTTATAGAAAAAGCCGATGTAGTTATCCCTGTTACAGAACCTACTAAATTTGGTAAATTAGATTTAATTAGAATTATTGAGTTAATAGAATTATTGAAAAAGGACTATAAAGCGATAGTAAACAGATCCACTTTATTAGGTTATAAAGAGCAATTTTTAAAAGAGTTGCAAGATCAGGAGATAGAAATCTTAGGCGATATTCCCTTAGACGATAATATCGTAAAGTCTTACTGCCAAGGAATCCCTTTAATGGCAAGGAATAGCGAATTTAGTGATAGTAATGGATATAAAGCGTTTCAAGAAATATTTGTCAACTTAAAGAATTGGCTTGAAAATCATCACGAAAAAGGTGTACCAAAATGAAAAAAGAAACCAAATCAATAGGTATTATATCGGGTAAAGGAGGAGTTGGAAAGACTTCGCTCACTGCAAGTTTAGCGAGTTTAGCCAAGAAAGATAAAGAAATAGAAGCGCTAATCTTGGATTGCGATGTCGACGCTCCAAATTTGGCTCTGATACTTCCCGCTCAAGAGGAAGATCACATCAATAAGAAAGATACCTATACCACCTTAAAAGCGAAATTTCTTGAAGAAAAATGTGTGCATTGTAAACAATGTATTGACGACCAGTTTTGCGAATTTAAAGCTTTAAGCTGGAACGAGGATGACCAAGTGCCCGAGATTGATTATCTTGCTTGCGAGGGGTGCGGTGCATGTAAAGTGCTTTGTCCTGAACACGCATTCGAGATAAATGCTGTAAAAAGTGGAGAAATTATCTCCTACGAATCAAAAATAGACCTTCCTTTAGTATATGGAAAAACTCGCTTAGGAAGCACGACTTCAGGAAAATTAGTTTCCGACGCAAAACAATTCGCAAAAGAATCGGAACACTTTACAGAAAGCAATTTAATAATTATTGATGGTCCCCCTGGCATTGGATGTCCAGTTATTGCTACGGTCTCTGGATTAGATTACATAATAACGATAACAGAACCCACACCTTCAGGTTTACACGATGTTATAAGAGCGATCGAAGTAGTCCATCAATTTGAAATCCCATTTGGAATAGTGATTAATAAATATGATATTGAAAGCTCATTTCAAGAGGAATTTAAAGATTTTATTAATAAAACGGGATATAAAATATTAGGTCGGATTCCTTTTGATTTATCCATTCCTAAAGCTATGTCATTTGCAGAACCAGTTGTGGATTTTGCACCAGATTCAACTGCCAGTAAAGCTATAGAAGAGATTTATGAGAATATAAAACGAGAACTATGGAATGAATCATAATTGAAATAAAATTGTCATTTCTTACTGCTTATTAGCCCAGAATTATCTCAAATGATTGATATTATTTACATTATAAAAAGTCTTTAATCTCAGATTAGTATAAGAAGAAAAAAATGGAAGAGAAATCCATTAATACCCAAAAATTGTTCCAGTGTGAGCAAATTTTAAAAAAAAGAGGCGGTAGACTTAAATTATGTGGTTTGAAACACAACTAATAAAACATAATGTAAAGAAATTAATAAATTTATGATTATTATCCAAATTAGAAATAAGAAAAACAAAATTATTCTGTAGTGATTAAAAATTCCACCAAAAAATTTTATGGAACTATACGAGTATCTTCCTAAAACTAATTGTAAAAAATGTGGGAAACCAACTTGCATGGCATTTGCGTTGGATTTACTAAAAGGCGTAGTAAAGATTGAGGAGTGCACACCTCTCGTAGAGGAAGAGAAGTATAAAGAAAAATACGAAGCGCTGAAAGAATTAATTGGTGGAGAGGAGGGAAAAGAAAAAGAACTAAGAATTAATGTCGATCCCGACGAATGCGATGGATGTGGAATTTGTGTCACGGTTTGCCCTGTAAACGCGAGATACTGCCCTCCCACACTTAGTGGAAAAGCGCCAGACCATCCCCCTGATAAACGACAGTTATTTGTTGTCAAAGATGGAAAATGTGAGCTATTACATATCGAACATTGTAGAAGAATTGCCGCTCAAGGAAGAGAGCGAGAATGCAGGGTGTGTGAAACATATTGTCCTCGCGATGCTATTAAGATAGAATATGTTTAATTTATAATATATTAATTTTTATATTCAAAGAGTTAGTTTAATATGAAAAGAATACCGTGTACAGGATGTTCGCTACTATGCGACGACATAATGGTTAATAGTAGCGGATTATTCATTGACGAAGTCATTGGTGCGTGCTTAAAAGGTAAAGAAAAGTTCGATCAATTAACATCTAATAATCGTTTTCTAAATCCGATGCTAAGAAAAGGTGGTGAACTCAAGAAGGTAAGTTGGGACGAAGCTTTAGAAAAAGCGGCAGAAATTCTAAAATCGTCGTTAAAACCCATTTTATATGGATTTTCCACTTCTAGCTGTGAGGCTCAAGTAAAAGCTATTGAATTAGCGAAAACGGTTAATGGTTTTATAGACTCGAATTCATCTATCTGTCAAGGTAATGTTTTAGATGCCGCTAAGGAAACGGGAATAACTTTAACATCAATTGCAGAAATTATTAATAAAGCAGACGTCCTCGTTTATTGGGGATTTAACGGTGCGGAATCAATTCCGAGACTCACGAATAAAGCTGTTTTTAGTAGAGGTAAATTTCGAATGACTGGTCGGGAGATAAAGACCCTTATTGTAATAGATCCTGTTAAAACTGCATCTTTTAATGTTATGGGAGCTAAAGATATTGCACTTAATATTGAACCCGATAAGGATTTAGAACTTATTAATATCCTAACTCAAGAATGTTGTAAAGCAGGAAATATACCTGACGAGGGTGCCGCTGGACTTGATAAAGATGATATTAAAAGATTATTAGTGAATTTGGTAAATTCTGAAAATGTAGTTATTTTTATTGGTCAAGGCTTATTAGATCCAAAAAATCATTTTCAAGTCGCTAGAAACTTATTGAAAATGGTTGAAGTTATGAATGAGAAGCACGAAAAAGGCAGAGTCTCTGTAGTGTTGACTGGTGGTCATTATAACATGGCAGGATTTGACCATGTAGCATTATCGATGACCGGTAAAGAGCATAATATTCAATTTTCGGAACACAAGCTTACAGATTCACAGTATAATCTAATTTCGAAGATCAAAAACGAAGATTTTGATTGTTCGTTAATAGTTGGCACGGATCCTATTTCTCATTTTCCTTTCGAATTAAGCAAAAAATTAACATCAAAACCGATAATCCTAATTGATAACAAAAAATCTGCAACCTCTGAAATAACCGATGTTTTATTACCTTCAGCTATAACGGGAATAGAATGCCGGGGAACCGCAGTTCGATTAGATCAAGTGCCAGTAGAACTTCAGAAATTATTGGAACCTGCAAATAATGTCCCCTCAGACGAGAAAATATTATCTCAAATAATAAATAAGCTAAAAGATAATAAATAGCGGTGTAAAAAATGGAATTGTTGTTAAATACAATAAGATTAATTGATTATGATCAAGTAAAAGAATTCGCCTTGGGAGATGAGAGTTCTCTCAAAGAAAAATTGGCGATTGCATTTCTCAATCCAGAGGACTTTAACGAGCTTGGGCTGGTTCCAAGCTTAAGAATCAAGATCTGGAACGATTTCGGAGAAATAATAGTGGAACAAGAAACAGACGAAGATATTCCTAAAGGGATGATCACAATGCCCGTATCTATTTGGTCAAACCAAATCACCAAGGTTGAAAATAAGGGAGTTAAGTATAAAAACATTAAGGTCAAAGTCGAGCCAACAAGAGATCAAGTTATGGATTTTAAAGAATTATTAAAAAAAATTAAACAGAGTTAGTGTTGATGCGAAAAATGGAGAAAATTTTAATCAAAAACGGTCTGGTATACGACCCCTTGAACAATATAGAGGGAGAGGTCATAGATATTCACGCCGAGAATGGACAAATTGTTGAAAAGTTTTCAAATCAAAATGATGTTCGCGAAATCGACGCAAAGGGAAAAACAGTAGTACCAGGAGCAATTGATATACACGCTCATATTGCGTCTCAACAAGTAAATTGGGCGCGTCTTTTAGGTACTAAAAATGAAGCTTTCAAGAAATTATGGAAAGGGATTACGCTTGATGATATAGCGCGAGATTACGTTTCCAACGGCTACACTTTCATCGTTGAAGCGAATATTTTTCCTTCCTTATCAAATTTCGCAATATTTAATTTTCAGCAGCTTCCCGTATTAGACAAGGCAATGCTTTTAAATGTCAGTAATTTATGGGCTTTGGAAGACGAGTATCAACGCAAAAAGACGGAGGATGCCGCGGGATTTATTTCTGACCTGTTAACAAAAACTAAAGCGTTTGGATTAAAAGTATATAATCCTTTTGAAAACGAGAAATGGAATTTTAATGTCTTAAGAGAAGATTTAGCAGAGAAAGGAACATTATACAACTTTTCTGCCGTGGATGTATATAAAATTTTAGCAGAAACCAACGAAATGTTAAAGCTTCCTCATTCCATTCACGCACATGTCGAAGGCTACGAGAGTCAGCAAGGGAAAACAAACTTAGAGCTAATTTTAAACGAGATTAAATCGTTAAGTCTTAATAATCCTTCTAATACGAATGGAAGTCGATCTCAGATTTTTCATTTAGCCCATGCTTCAGCCTATAATCTTGACGGTGAAAATGATACTCTTATTAAATTTTTTAATAGCAATTCTGAATTTGATCTTGATCTAGGAGTGCTCTCTTTCAACGAAATTAATCCTCTCATAACTTCTGACCGAAGATTATTTAAACACTTGTCAAACCAAAGTCCAGGAGAGGGTAATAAAAAGATAATAAAATCCGCGGTCGAGTTTGAAGGAGATTATTTTGTATCATTACGATCTTTTAGTAAAAAGAATAAATCTCACTGCGTTCAATGGGCGAATTCGCTATTATTAGCTCTCAAAATAACGAATAAATGGCAAATACAGCTTTCCTATAACTTTCCTAACTATAGTCATATAAACAATAGTGCAGATATTGCGGCAATCTTAACCAGTAGCCGAGCTAGAGAAGATTTTATGAAGGAAATGACCGATGATTTTTCCAATAAGAATGCGATCAAAGGAGATCTACAAAATATGACATTTAATGAATACATAATCGTTTCAAGAGCAAGTCCTGCTAAATCACTCGGACTTGGACACATAAAAGGAAATTTCGGAGTAGGTGCTGACGCAGACATAAATATTATAGATATAGACGCACAAAATTTAGATCTTGAGAAAAACTACTCAGAGTTAAAATCGGCTCTTTCGGATATAAATTATGTCTTAAAAGGCGGAAATGTCGTAAAGCAAAACGATAAGATCGATCTAAGCGCCCACGGTCAAATATTCTGGTCAAAGGGAAAATATTCACATAAGGATTTTCGAAGTTTGCTCCAAAAAAAGAAAGAATTTTATCAAAAATATGGTTCTTTCTTTTACGATTCACTCAAATCTTCCGTGAATCAAGATCTCTTAAGAGAAATTACTTAAATAAAAATTTATTGTGTTTTATTGTCTATTATCTGCTAATTTTTATTTTCAAAATAGAGTGTTTTGGTAGATTCAAGTTAAAAGACTTACCGTCAGCGTTTATATCAAATTTACGAGGAAAAACTTCTTTAGGGTTTTCAAAACTATTATAATCTCTTAAATTCTGTGAAGTTAATATTACTCCCGAAGATGATTCAATTTCAAATTTTTCCATCTCTATTAAAACATCTAGATCGTTTTTTGGGTCTCTATTTATCAAGAATAATAAATATCGTTTTTCACTCATTTTTATTGCTGAAACATCCAAAACAAGTGCGTTTGAGTTTAATAAATTAGGACAGCTGACGTTGGTTTCTACAGAAATCCCTCCAGCGCAAGATCGATACAATTTATACACATAATAAGAAGATCTAAGTAGAACTCCGCGATTGTCTGCGTAAATTAAACCTCTCGTGTTTACATTCGGAGAATAATGTGCCATAGTAATAAAATTTGCGTTTCGAATAATTATATTTAAAAACCCTGCAGTGTAAAGAGCATGTGCTAAGTCATATTGTTCCGGTAAAGAATTTTTTACTATATCTTGTTCTTCCCAACCGTATTCGTTCCATTCATCAATCGATAATTTAATTATGTCTTTTCTTCCGATCTCATTACAAAATTTTTTTATTAAGTGAAGTGTTTTTTTTATTAATCTTTCAACTTTTCTGAGGTCAAGAGTTGCCTTTTTGTGAGAAATAGGCTGCTTTGAATATCCGATTTGATAATAATGATGCCACGAGATTAGTTCTGCATTTCTTGTAAAATCTTCAATCGAAAACAATTGTTTATTCCATTTTCTTGTATGATTTGGGTCCTCACCAACAAATATAATTTTGATATCCGGATCTGCTTTTTTCATTGCTCTCATAACCTTCAGGGAGTCTTTTGCGTATTTAGCACCATCGGTATAATAACCTATTTGCCATGGCCCCCAACATTCGTTTCCAATACCCCACCATTTCACATTTAGTGGCTCTACATATCCCGCTGAAGCTCTCAATTTTGCTTCAGGTCCTTCTCTATTATTACAATATTTGACCCACGAAGCCGCTTCTTCGGCAGTAGGATTTGATTTACTTTTTCCTACTCCAACACAAATGAGTGGTTCGGCTCCTAATCTTCTGCAGTGTTCTACAAATTCTGTAGTCCCAAAATGATGTGATTCTATTTCTCCCCAATGAGGATTCTGCAAAGTTTTTCTTTCTTTTCTAGGTCCAGCTCCCCATTGCCAATGATAACCGCTCGTATAATTTCCACCTGGCCATCTAATAATTGTTGGTTTCAATTCTTTTAATGCTTTTTCTACATCAAGGCGGAATCCTTTCATATCTGAGAATTTTCCTCCCTCTTCAAATATACCCCCGTAGATTTGTCTTTGAAAGTGCTCTATAAAGTGTCCAAAAACGAACGAGTTGATATATCCTATATGATGCTGATCCTTGACCTTAATTCTCGAAATCATATTATTCATAACAAACTTACATCTTATTGGTTCTTTCTTTATTTTTTATGTTAGTTTTCTTTAATTAAATTCGATAAATCTTTAAGACTTTTTTATATTCATGAAATACCACAAGAAAGTAGTTGAAGCGGCTGATAGATCAAGGGCAAATGCATAATTCGAAAGAAAAGATATATAAATAAAGATTGTGATTCTTGTAATATATAAAACTTCGACATCCAAGTAAATAAATAAACCTCAGTATTTGAACTATGTTAAATTTAAGGAGTTTTTAAATTATGCTATCAATTTCTGGTTGGTTAGTGGGTATAACAGCTTTATGGTATGTTGGCTTTGGTTGTTTTTTTGGTTTTTTTCTATTTTATAAAGGAAAAAGGTCAGACGCATATGCCTTAGCATATATGGGTTTAAGTATCGTATTTGGATCGTTATTGCTGTTAGGCCCTACTACTGATTTTTTACACGTTTTAATTATTGGTAGAAATATAGATAATAGTAATGGAATTGTTGGTATTCTTAGTTTTACTTCTGGATCTTTAGGAATTTTATTTGCTTTATTAGCCTCTTCTGAAGTTCTCAATCCAAAACTTAAAAAACCTATTTTAATCATTTTTTCTGTCTTAGGTGTAATTTGGGAGGTAATTCTTTATGTGGATCCATTAAGTTCGATTAAATTCACGGAGCCCTCAACACCAGGGCAAGATATTATAGATAGTCAATTAATAATTGGATCTCCTTTGTTTTATATTGAGATGATTTATTTAATTTCATTAATCATTTTTAACGGTTTTGGATTCTTATTGAGAGCATTTAAGTCTTCAGGTATTCTGAGAAATAAATTTTTGATTATGTCAATTGGATACATTTTATACATTGGAGGCCTCTTCATGGAAAGTTCTGTAACAAACGCATATTTTCTTATTTTTATTAGGGCAATGTTAACTATTTGTTTTATTTTATGGTATATTGGACTCCGAGAAGCGTCTGAACAACCAGATAAAAAAAAAAAAATTAAAAAAGAGATTAAGATTGAGCAAGGATTATTCAGAATTACCGAACGTCCAAATTATTTATCAGAAGAGGAGGTCACTTACTATAAAGAACGAAAAATTTGTTTAGTATGTAAAGGCAAAGTTGCAGGCATAAATTACATTTGTCCAAAGTGCGATACGCTTTATTGCATGAAATGTGTTGAACTTTTGACGGATCGAGAGAACGCATGTTGGGTCTGTAATAAACCGTTTGACGAATCAAAACCTTCTAAACCACACGATTTAATCGAAGAAAAGGTAGAAGAAAAGAAGAAATATAAGGTATTGAAACCTTAAAATAATCAATATCTCGAAATTGATTGAGAGTGATTATATTGTTTTATACTTTATTTTTAGAGGTTATTCTATGAAATTGAACCAGTTTAAGGTGTTATCACAAGAGGAGATTGAAAAAATACATTCTGCGACTCTTGAATTATTACGCAATGTGGGTGTGAAGATAGATTGCAAAAAGACACGAAAATTGCTAGAAGATTATGGAGCCAACGTAGATCACGATACTAACTTTGTTAAATATCCCGAATCGCTGGTTATAGAAAAGCTCAGACAAGTTCCTAGTTCTTTTAAATTATATGGTCCTGATGGAAACTCTAACATTGAAGTAAACCTAAATAGCACTCATTTCCTACCCATAGGGACGCCTGTTAAAATATACGCTCCCGAAAAGAATAAAGGAGTGAGAAAGTCAACTTTAGAAGATACTATAAAGCAAATGCGATTAGTAGATCAATCAGAATTTTTAAGTTGTAGCACCATCGATTTTTGGCCAAATGACATAAAGTATACCACAATTCACGCTCAATGTCTTTATCAATGGGTGCATAATTGTCGAAAGCCTTACGGTTTCGGGTGTTTTGGAAAAATGGTTAGCCAAGATGCTATGAATATGACTGCAATAATTGCCGGAGGGGAAGATGAGATAAGAAGGCATCCAAGAATGTTTGGTATCTTTAATCCTACAAGCCCTTTACATTTGCCCAAATTAATGACAAACGGTCTTGCCATCTTTGCTGAATATGAACACCCGTTAATTATCGCTCCTGAAGCTCTTGGGGGGACTTCCGCGCCCGTGACCTTAGCGGGATTGATTACGCAAACCAACGCCGAAATATTGAGTACTATAATTCTTGCACAAATACATAACCCAGGTACTCCAGTAATGTATGGAACTGTTTCTCATACAACGGATATGAGGTCTGGAAATTCTGCTATAGGAGGTATCGAAACGGGATTGATTACCGCGGGAATGGCGCAGCTCGCTCATTATTACAATATACCTTCTCGTTCTTTAGGAGCGGTAACAGATTCGAAATGTTTAGATCTTCAAAATGGAGTTGAACGCTTTCAAACTTTGCTTTTTGCGGCTTTATCTGGAATAAATTTTATTACTTGCGCTGGAAATTATGAGGTAACCTTGTCAGGTTCTTTTGAGCTTACAACAATCGATAACGAATTGGCTGGTATGGTATTGCGTGCGATCGAGGGAATTGAAATATCGGACGAAACGATTGGACTAGATGTTATTAGTAAAGTGGCTCAAAGTAAAGAAAAAGGTGTCAATTATTTGAGCGAACGGCACACACGTAATTATATGAAAAAAGAACTTTTTATGCCGCATCTCTTTGATCGAGATAGAAGAGCTACTTGGCGTAAAAAAGGGTCTAAAAACATTATTCAAAGCGCAAAAGAAAAGGTTGAAAAGATTTTAAAAAATTTTTCGGAATATCAGTTAGATAACGATATTGAAAAGGATCTCAGAAATTATATGAAAAATGTTGAAGAGAGGAGCTACGAATATTATTCAATAGCCGAGGGTCTCACTCGAAGGGATGTTTCATTGCCAGACGAGGTTTAGGACACCTCAATTATTTTAAATCTCAAATTTTAATAGGTAAAACCTTTTAATTTCTGTACAGTAGTATAAATGTTCCTTCCGCCTCTTCGCAAGTAATTCATAGCCTCCTCGATACCCTCAACGGTGAGATTAAACATTGGAACGATACTAGAGATGATTTTTCTTGTCCAAGGTTGCCATTGTTCTTTTATAAGTTCAGGATTTAGCCAGACAACATTATTTTTAAAATGATTGGCAATTTCTCGAATATAATAAATACCCGGCATCTCGTTTCGATGATAATAATAAATCGAGCCGTAACGTTCCGTAAGTTCGTACGAAGCCATCGCAGCGTCTCCAACCATAACCACCTTATACTTATTGTCGAATTTTCGTAGAAAATCGTCAAATTCTATGGCTTCGTCTGGATTTCTCTGAGCATTAAAGAACAATTGTTCGTAGACGCAATTATGGAAGTAATAATACTTAAAGTCTTTCCAATGAGACATATTGTTTGCTGCTGAGAAGAGTAAGTTAACTAAGTGCGCGTAGGGAGTCATACTTCCTCCGACATCCATTAATAATATGAGTTTTACGTTGTTTTTCCTTCGTTTTTCGAAAAAGAGTTCGATGTCTCCACCATTTTTTGCCGTCTTGTCAATTGTTTTATCAATATTTAATTCGTCCTGTCTTCCAATCTCTTCCAACTTCCTGAGACGCTTTAACGCAACTTTAATTTGTCGCGTATCCAAAACAACATCTTTTCGATAATCTTGAAATATCCTTTTTTGAGCAATTTGAATTGCCATGCGCATTCCCGAGGTTCCTCCGACCCTCATACCCATAGGATTCTGCCCAGAATGCCCAAATTGAGATATGCCTTGCGTTCCAATCCATTGATTGCCAAAATTATGCTCATCATCTTGTTTCTTCATCAATTCTTCGAATTGCTTCTGCATCTCTTCGATATCGAATTCAAAATTAAGAAATTCTTGAAATCCATCAGGTAATTCTTCGGGTTCGAAATCTTTTTCAAGCCAGTCCCAGATTTCTTGCTTAATATCTTCGGGAAATTTAAGCATAGCATCTTTGAAAAAATTAGCAAAAGCAATATCGTACACATCAAAATGGTGTTCGTTTTTACAGAGTATACTTCTCGAAATATAATAAAATTCGACCATATTATGTATAAGTCCTTCGTTTAGCGCTTGCATTAAGGTCATATACTCGGTAATACTTACGGGCAATCTTTTTTTGAGGTAATAGAAAAATTCTACAAACATTTTTGCGGAAGGGAGTTATCTTGATATTTTTAATTAATCTTAAATATATTATTCAGTAGTAATATTTCCATATCAATATAATTTTTATAAATTAATGAATTTTTTCGTAAATTTTTTCAATAATTTAATATAGAACATTGGTTAAAATCAGAATAACAAGAAAATGATTAATACAATTACAAATAATCCTAAATAAGATGGAGAAAAATGGATAAAAAAAAATATTACAAATATCTGTTCATCGTTGGTGCTTTTTTTAACTGGATCAACGCGTCGAGTTTTCTTTTTCTTTCAATAATAGACAAGAACATTTTTAAATTATTTGGTAGCTCTTTTCCTCCCACATTATTTTTCTTACATTCGCTCTTAGCATTAATAGCAGTCTATGGTCTTGGATATTTCATTGTGGGACTGAATTTAGACAAGAATAAAGGTGTTGTTATTCTGGGAATCGTCAGCAAATTATCATTTTTCACATGTTGCGTTGTTTATTACTTAATAGGAGATTTAACCTTAATAATTGTCATTCTCGGTTCTGGAGACTTCATTTTTGCTTGTCTCTTTATTGAATTCTACCTAAATTATAAATAACTCAAAAAGGAATAGGAGAATTAAGCTTTTTTTTTACATTCTAACTTTTTAGATTTTATTCAAAATTTTTAATTGTCTTAAAATCATTCCAGATTTCCTTCACACAATCGAAATGTTTATCTTTCGTATATAGGACAAAATTTTTATTATAACTTATAGTTGCAATTAAAACATCAATTGCAGGGAAAGTTTTACCAATCTTGTATAAATTTGCTGAAAGAATAATAGAAAAATCAAAATCTTTTAAATCCGGATAAAATATTTTTAGCTTATTAGGAATTTCAAGCGCCTTAGAAAATTCAATAATGTTAAAGATAGTAGTCGCTAATTAATATCAAAATTTTTTGATTTGGTGATTTATATTATTCCGTTTGTGTCGAATAGAATCTTTCCCATTTTAATTCTCTCATTTTTTTATAAGTCTCTATTGCTTTGTTCAAGGGCAGATCATCCAACTTTAAACCTTTTTTTGCCAATCTCGTTCTTAATTCTTCAGCCGATACACTATTTGGAGTTTCTAATTTATCTAAGTAATGTTTAATTGTTTGTCTATACAATGTAGTCCACTTTATTTCTGGAAATTTTTTCATTCTTTCACATAACTCCTTGGATACTAAAAAGGTTATATTAGGCATATAAATTTGGAAAAGTTACAAGTTACTTAAATATAAATTTTTACTTATTTTTTTTATATTGAACCAGTAATCATTAAAAAAAGATTAATAGTTAATAAACTCGAAGATATGAAGAAATTAAATCGAAATTTTTATTATCAACATTAAATAAGTCCTATCCTATAGCTTTTAGTGTCCAAATCGTTAATTTCTGCATATCCATTTTACCGTCATTACAAATTAATGATAATTTACAATCCAGACTTTTTGGAAAAGTCCTAAACGTAAAACAGAATTCTTTATTAATATACACTTCAACGACAGAGTGGTCTATGAAAATTTTTATATTTAATCTGTGCAAATCACTTAAATCGGTTAGGTAGCCTTTTTCGCGTCCCGCTGTAATTATTTTTTTATAAAAATCGAAATTTATTTTATCAGTCTGATTATCTTGGCTACTTTTGAACAGATCAATTGTAAAATATTTTGAGTTTCTTCTTTCGAGAACTAATTCAATTTCTAAACAACATCCGCTCGTAGAAAAGTCAATTCCCTCCTCATCGATAGTTATATTTTTGACACTGAATTCATTTTCTCGAAGCTTCTGTAGCTCCGACACTGGAGTAAAAGTCAATTTTTCTCCATCAGGACTTAAATTTAAAATTCGAGGAAGACTCATACAACCGCTCCAACCTCCAGAACCACCCCCTTTAATCCAACCTAACATGATTATCCGATCTTTATTATCAACAAATATGTTTGGAGCATAAAATGTCTTTCCATGGTCTAAAATATTCCATTTATCTGGAGTAAATTCAAAATTTTTATAAGAACCAAGAGCATAAATAACTTTTCTATGAGGTGATACAATAAGGGCATATTTATTCTCGAATCTTAAGAAGACAGGACACTCCCAATTCTTTCCCGTTTTCCTATTTCCTTCACAAAGGATATTAACAAATTCCCAATCTTTCAAATTTGTGGATTTATAAAGAAGGACAATCCCTCCCCTTTTTTTATGGACATGTCCTCCTAAAATCATAAAATAGCTCCCATTCTCTTTCCATAAATATGGATCTCTCCAATCCCTAATTTTTAAATCTTTGTGAACATCAAGAGTAAGTATTGGATTATTTTCGAATTTTTTCCAAGTGGTCATATTGTCCGTACTGATGGCAAGCCATTGTTCAGCGCCCGTAGCGGGTAATTTATTTGGACCGATGCTTGTATAAATTATTGAAGGAACTCCATTGTGAATTATACAATTTCCGGAAAAGCAGTGCTCTTCCCCTTTTTCTAAAGAAGGAGCTAAAGCAATCGGTAAATGTTCCCAATGGATCAAATCAGGACTTTTCGCGTGGCCCCAGTGTATCTTACCCCACTGGTCTCCGTATGGATTGTGTTGATAGAATATATGATATTCGCCCTTGTAATGCATAGGCGCGTTAGGATCATTCATCCAATATGCGGGAGGTAAGAAGTGGTATTTAGGCCTATAAGAACATTCAGAAGCGATCCTTTTACCTTCCTCAATGCTTTTCATCGCAGATTCAATTTTATCCATATTCTATATTAGTTTCTAAATCATTTAAAGCTTATAGTTAAAGATATTTGAATAGACTACAGATAGGAATAAATTAAAAAGATAAATTTATTAAATTTCGATAAATTACCAAAAAAAACATTAAACATAAATAAGAAAGATAAAAATAAATCATGGAAAACGGCGAAAACAACCATCATAGTTCAGAAGAGAATCTGAAACCCTTTAATCACCAAGAACATTTAAAAAAATACGAAATAAATAAAAAAAAAGCGATGATTACCATAATGCTTTGTATTTTTATCGATGTTTTAGGGTACTCAATGATTTTACCTTTAATGCCGAGTATTGTTCTCGAAGCGTTTGATGGGAGTAATTTTACCATCGGAATACTAATTGCTACTAACGCAATGTCAGCGCTGATTTTTGCCCCTATTTGGGGTAAACTGAGCGATCATTATGGGAGGAAACCTTTTCTGATCGTTTCGCAAATGGGCACTTTAGCTGCGTTTTTATTATTAGGCTTTTCTACAACCCTTGAGATGGTCTTTTATTCCAGAATTCTTGATGGGATCTTCGGAGGTCAGATTCCAATCATTCGGGCATACGTAATTGATATTACCGAAAAGAAATCAAGATCGAGCGAAATGGGCAAATTCAGCGGAGTAATTGCAGTGGGAATTATTTTCGGACCTGCCATTGGAGGACTATTAGGATTTATCAATTGGAGATACCCGTTATTCATCGCATCTTTATTGTCTTTAATTACCATTTTATTTACGCTTAGCTTCATCAAAGAAAGTATGCCCAGGCAGAGAGTGTTAGATATAAAAAAGCGAAAGGAAGATAATCGAGAAAGGAATATAAATCAGAAACCTGTTATATTTCAAAAACAAGTCGCAATTCGGCTATTGCAGGCGTTCCTGCTTATTTTTGTTTTTGTTATGATTAATACGAGCTTTCCATTAGTCACATATTTGAGATACGGATTTAATGTAGCGATGATTGGACTGTTTGCATCTTTGTTCGGAATTCTTGCAATGATTACAGGTGGGTTTTTAGTGAAACCTATGGTTAAAAAATGGGGGGAAAAACTAATGCTATCTTTCTCCATAATCCTTGCGATAGTAGTCTTTATGGCTTATCCGTTCCTGTATACTACTTGGTCTTTATTTATATTTATTGTTCCTTACGTTGTCTGTCATATTCTAACTCGAGCAATTATTATTTCAAATTTAACTAATTCGGTTGACGAAGATCAACAAGGAACAGTTAGCGGGTGGACTACCAACATGCAAGCCATTGCTCAAATCCTTGCGCCTATTATAGCCTATTCGTATTTAGAAATTTGGATGATTAATTTTCTAGGAATTAGCTTTGACGCGTATTTTATGATTGGATTAACTTGTGTTTTTACCACACTCGTTTTATTAGCGCTCGTGGTCTACGATATGAAGTTACACCCCGAAATTTTTACACACGAGATAGAGATATAGATATTAATTAAGGAGAAGAGTTCGTCAACTCTTCTTAAGAAAAAGAGATCATTTTTTTAAAAAAATATTTAACAGTTTATTATACAGGAAATTTTGCCTTGGAGAGGGCCATTTCCAAATCCTTCTCTTTTTTTATCAAGACTCCCAAAAACGGAACCCCTTTGCGTAATTCTTCAATAGTTATTCCACTTTTTAACAAGACACCTATCCAGTCGAGAAGTTCTGAAGTAGAAGGTAATTTTCTCATTTTTGTTATTGTGCGTAAAGCGTAGAAATGTTTAAGGCACTGATCCAAAAGGTTTTTCTTGAGATTTGGATAATGTAGATTACAAATTTCTGTCATAAAGTCCTTGTCGGGAAATTCTATATAGTGGAAAACGCAACGTCTTAGAAACGCATCAGGTAACTCCTTCTCGTTATTCGAGGTAATAATAACAATTGGTCGATGTTTCGCTTTTACAAACTCTTTCGTTTCCTTAATGTAAAATTCCATTACATCTAATTCTTGTAATAAATCATTAGGAAATTCGATATCTGCTTTATCGATTTCGTCAATCAGGAGGACAACTTGTTCGTCTGAATCAAACGCTTCTCCTAAGGGTCCTAAGGTAATATAATCCTCTATGTTATTTACATTTCTATCTTCGCATCCAAACCTACTGTCGTTCAATCTCTGAACTGTATCATACATATAACACCCATCTATTGCCTCAGTGGTCGATTTAATGTTCCAAATTATTAAGCGTTTGTCCAGAGCTTCAGCAATAGCGTGTGCAAGTAAGGTTTTTCCTGTTCCCGGTTCTCCCTTCACTAATAAGGGCCTCCCTAAAGCAATAGAAACATTTACTATATTTCGTAATTGCGGGTCAGCGATATATCGCACCTTGTCAGTTTGGACATTACCTTTAAATTGGTCAAAATCTGTATTGCTCATATGAATCAAAAATTATTGTAAAATTATATATTTTTTCATAATTAACTATAAGAAGTAAAATTGTACAACTATTTAAGAATTACAA
>WJKD01000068.1 GCA_014729315.1 Promethearchaeota archaeon
GCATTAGAAGGATATTCTACTTTACTTCTTGAAAAAGAGAATATAAGCGATAATGGCCGCTATAAAGCTTGTGGAGGCGCTATGGCATGGGAATTAGTTGAGGAAATCAATTATCCAGAAGAAAAAATAGCGAGGGTTATCGAATCTTTAGAGCTTCACCATACTAATGGAAATGATTACTCAAAGGCAGGGAAAGGAGCAGTTGTTTGGAGAAGCGTTTTTGATAAGTTTTTAGTGGATATGGCAGTTAAAGAAGGAGTATATCTAAAAGAGAAAGAGCCGCTAGTTGAAATTGAGAAAAAGAATGACGGATATCTCGTTAAAACAAACAAAAATAATTATGAAGGAAAATATGTCATAGCTGCTGATGGAGTTACGTCCAAAACGCTTAAGATTCTCAACTGGCCTTATTTTGAAAAAGAAAATCTCATTTTGACAATAACTAAGGAAATGGAAACAAAAAAATCTTATATCGATAAGACACTTGGAGAGGATACAGTTCATCTTTTTTTTGGAATTGAGGATCTTATTCCCGTAGGTTATGCTTGGTTATTTCCCAAAACTAATACTATTACAGTAGGATGGGGAAATCAAATCAATTTAATTGAAAATTCCAGAGAGGAATTCAAAATTTTTGAAAATTTATCGATGGTTCAGACAGCATTGAAAGGTTCTAAAATGACTGTATTTAAACCGCACTTGATACCAGTAGGACTAAGACCATTGCTATACAAGGATAATGTTTTCGCCGTTGGCGATGCGGGAGGAATTGTTGATCCTATTAGCGGAAAAGGGATTCCTTACGCAATGATGTCTGGCCATTTTGCAATCGATGCAATAAAATATTGTGAAAAGCGAGATAAACCTCAAAAATTAGGAACTCAATATGAAAAACTATTAAGTCGAAAATTTCTCAAAATTTTAAAAGCCAAACGTGTTGCTAGGAATCAAATTTTCAAAAATGATGAAAATCTAACAAAATTTCTATCTTTATGGGAAAGTCATCGTAGTTCTGAAATCGTAATGAGAAAATTATTAGAGAAAGAGGTAGCAGCATGAAATTTTTTGATTATATTTCAAAATATAAGCCAAAAATCAATAATGCCATAAAAAATATTTACGAGAGAAAGCTTCAGTCAGTAAAGAATTCCTTTTTAACTGATTATTACGAAGAACTGAACAATTATTTCTTATCGGGAGGGAAGAGGATACGACCATTATTATGTATTGCCTCATACAACGCTTTCGCTAAAGATAACACAGAGAAGATAGTAGTTCCTAGCGTTGGTGCTGAGTTTTTGCATAACGCCTCTTTGATTCACGACGACATTATTGATAAGGACGATTTTAGAAGAGGGGAACCTGCATTTCATTTCAGATTTAGGCAATATCACGAAGATTATGAATTAAAGAAAATGATTGCTAAAGATTTTGGAACTAATATAGGAATAATTGGAGGAGACACATCATTTTTTATGGGTTTAGAAGCATATTTATTTAACGAATTTAACAACGATTTGAATTTCAAAGCTATTAAACTCTACGAGCAAGCATTTATTGACATATCGGATGGAGTTCTGATTGAAATTGATATGGTTAACCAGAAAGAGTTGCAAATGGAGGATTATATTCAAATGATTTCATTAAAGACCGGGGCATTAATTGAAAAAAGTATTTTAATAGGCGCTACATACGCAGAAGCAGATGACACTTCCCTTAATCTACTCTCAAAATATGGAATTAATTTAGGTATCATTTTTCAGATTATAGACGATATACTGGGGACCTTTGGCGATGAAAAAGTAACCGGAAAACCCTCGGACGGTGATATTAGAGAAGGTAAAAAAACATGCCTTTTGATAGAAGCGATGAATAGATTAGCTGAAACAGATAAAAAAAAGCTTTTTAGCTTAATCGAAAATCCAAATATGACCAATAAGGATGTCTTAAATGTTAAAGATTTATTTCAGAATGCTGATGTCATAAATACTTGTAAAGATTTAGCGAACAAATATTACGAGAACAGTAAAAAAATACTTGAAGATCTAAGGATAAATATTCACCCCTCTGAAGCGGAATTTTTCGACAATCTCCTCGATTTTGTAATGAAGCGAAAATTTTAATTTCTCTTTTCTCTAAATAGAATTTTGAGGATCGGTAATAATGGCTGATTTTGAAATTACGGTTGAAGATATTGTCGCTCTCGAAAAAGTTACATTCCTTATCGAGGAATTTTGTAAGAAATTTTCTCTAAAAACTTACGACAAGTTATTTAAGCGTTTAAAGAAAAAATTAAAATCTCTACAATTAGGAAATGACGCTGAAAATAAAGAAAGAGTCAAAAAATTTAAGAGGATTCTGGAAAAAATTGAATCTATTGTCGAAAAAGATGTTAAACCCGAATTATTTTATTTGATTGGGGGGCACGGAGGAGTTGTAATTAATGTCATTGGATATTGCGAATTTGACGATCCAAAATATGCTTTACAAAAGCTGATAGAAACAATGAAATTATCCTCTAATTTAAATAAACCTTATAATCTTGAAATCGCAATCTCGTGTCTCGAATACTTAGAAGAGAATTATCGGACAGAATTTAAAGATTTTTTGAAGCTTTTTCGGGAAGCCAATTTTGAAATAATTAATCCTACCTACAGTCAACCGTACGCCCTCATCATCGGTCCAGAATCTAATGTGAAACACTTCGAATATGGTTTAAAAGCTTTAAAAAAATTAAATATAAAATGTGGTCTTTATTACTCGACCGAAGCCTCTCTTCATCCCCAAATCCCCCAAATTCTGAAAAGTTTCGGAATAGACAAAGCTTCGCTAAGAACTCGACTTATTGGAACTTCTCCCTGTACGCGTTCAGGATTTATTACCTGGGTTGGTCTTGACGGTACGAAAATTAAAGCTATAACTGACCAAAACGGACTTTACAACGGAGAATATTGGCACGGTTCTTTCTATCAAGAACTCCCCTGTTTATTATTTCAAACAGTTTCTCGACCTCTCATGAACCATGTGATTTACTCCTCTATCGAGGATTTTATTATGCCGCTTCCATATCAAGAAGATTTGTGGAGAATATCAAGATTTTCAAATTTGGTTGGAACATTTGTATTGTATTCAGATCTGTTTAAATTAATAGATTTGGACGGTCAGTATAAGTATAGCAGAGACGATTTTGCGATGGGTCAATCGATTTTCTTAGAGCCCGAGTTGTTTTTAAAGAATAAAATTTGCGAATACGCAATAATTACAGCAGAGAGAGTTAATTGCATTTCAAGTTTTTATGGATTGAAAACAAACGAATTAGTAATTAAAGAATTGTGGAAGAAGTTATTGCTTACACAAGCCCACGATAATTACGCAGTTCCTTATGTTCGCCCAGGAGATTATTCTGCTCAACAGTTAAGTAGAGAAGAATGCAAAAACCTTACCATTTCTTCAAATAATATTTCTATAAGTCAGTTAAGTATCGAGATTTTAAATCGGAACATAAAAGAAACTAATAAATTGATATACAATAACATTGAGGGACTGTTTAATATAAATTTTGAGAATTCTGAGATTGTTAATAAATTAGAAGATTACATCATCATTTTTAACCCAACCACTTATTTGCATTATAATATTCTATCAGTCCCTTTACCCATAGAATATTCAATGAACGAAAAAAAAGGTTTAATTCTAGATTCGGAAGGAGAAAAAATTACTAATTTCAGTCTTGAAGGTTCAATTCTCAAATTTTTAGCCAAGGTACCCCCTTTAGGATACAAAATATATAAGCTTAATAAATTAGAATCGGAAGATGCTTATATCTCATCCAAGGGAAAATTCTTATACGATATCACTTTAGATCGATCTAATAATTTATTAGAAATCTCACATGCTTCTCAAAAGATAATAAGCTTAACCTTTGAATCGAACGAAAATTACATATTAGACCTATCCGAAATTAAAGAAAATATCGTAGAAAGAGTTTATAATATTATAGGATCAACTAAAGATACCAAATTCTCATTAGAAATAACTGAGTTTAAAGAATTAAATAGGCTTGAATTCAAGTTAGACTCGAAATCGCTAGAGGGCGTAACTATCTTACCCAATATTGAAGTGTCAAATTCGATAATTAATTATCCTTTTGGAGTAGAGGAAACAAAACGGGCAGAAATTCAAACCTTAGACTTTCTTTTGTTAAAAGGTCAAAAAAGTGGGATATTGTACATTCAAAAAAATAGTCAGCTTTTTAAAATTAACCGAAAGGACAATAATATACGGAATTTATTATTAAAAGACGGAGCGTACGAATTTTGTATAGTTCTTGTTAAAAATTTTGAACCAAGCTTTATCTATCGAAAAGTTTTTGAGTATTACTTCAGACTATATGGATGTTTTGTAAAGAGAAGCGGGAAACCGAAGAAATATTCGGATTCCCTTTTAGAGATTGATTCATCGGTAGTAGTCACAAGTATATGGAAAATTGACGATAATATTTATTTAAGAGTATTCAATCCGAGCAACGATACTTTTAGCTTTAAGATAAATGGTAAACTAATAAATAACACGCTAATTGAAGTTGATTTGATGTATAAGGAAATAAAAAAATGGAAAGACAATACAGTAAATATTGGTTCTTGGAAAATTATGACATTAAAATTATAATTAAAAATATTATATTTCTAAGGCAAAGGTTTTTCTTTTTCAATATCGGAAGGTTCGCGACCATTTTCTAATTGCTCAAACCACCACTTATCGGTGGAAATAATCTCTTTTGCTTTTTCCAAAACCTCTTCAATTTTAGTCGAGTCGACGATAACAACACCGTTTATATCTCCAAACACCAAATCGCCAGGCTTTATCGTTCTTTCGCCGCATTTTACAGGCTGCATAACCGAATCCATATCAATTATCATTCTACTTCGTATTGAAGAACAAACTATACCTCTGGCAAATATTGGAAAGCCCAAAGCCGTAACTTGAGGGATATCTCGTACTGCTCCATCCACCAAACCACCTCTAAATCCAAGACCTTGCATGATTCTGCTTGTACTTTGGCCTAATCCTGCAGCGATCATCTCACCCGACATATTTACGCACATAATCGGGAATTCCGGAACTTGTTTAATAAATTTAACCATTCGAGCAATAATATTTCTATCTAATGGTTCCTTGGAGCGTATCATTTTCATAGTACCCGCAAACCCTAACATTCTGGCACCATTCCATACTGGTCTTATACCAGCGTCAATAAATCCTGGTTCTAAACCAAGCTCATCAATAGCGTCCGACACCGCGCAGGTATAAAGTCGCGAATACTCGGTTAACATTGCTTCCATTTTCTTCTTATCCATCTTCATCACAATTAGTAAACTATTTTATATTCTTTGTTTAAAATTATTTTTGTAAGGTTATTAATATGTTTACATTTCATTTTGAATACTTAAAATAGAAAACAAGATGGAAAAATAAAAATGGATAAAGGAAAAAGAGAATTGAAGAAAAGAAGTAAGTCAATTTTTGAGAATATTAAGACAACTCCTTTTAATTATGTTACCCTAGGGATAATTGAGGGAACAGGAATACAAGAAAACGAAATTCATAATAAACCATTTATTGGAGTGGTAAATACATGGAACGAACTTAATCCGGGACATAAACATTTAAAAGATTTAGCTGAAGCAGTTAAACATGGAATAATAGAAGCTGGAGGAATGCCTTTTGAATTTTGCACAGTAGGTCCTTGTGATGGTTGGGCAAATGGAAACCAAGGAATGCGATATATACTCCCTCAAAGAGAGGTGATTGCAGATTCTATTGAATTGATGGTCGAAGCTCACCGTTTAGACGCAATAGTCACATTATCTAGCTGCGATAAAATAAATCCCGCAGTTTTAATGGCAGCGTTGAGGCTTGATATTCCAACTATTTGCGTTCCAGGAGGACCGAATATGTACGAGGTTAGATTTCAACCGGATTATAAAGGAATTGAGCAGAGTAATTACGAAAATTTCTTGGGGAAGCTTAATTGTATAACGTGTGGAAGTTACGGTGCTTGTGAAATCATGGGAACAGCAAATACCATTCAATGTTTAATGGAAGCATTCGGAATGACCCTTCCCAACGCAGCCACTATCCCCGCAATGACCCGAATGAAATATGTCGTTGCTAAAAATTCTGGGAAGCAAATCATTAAGCTATTAGAAAAGGATTTAGTTCCCTCAAAAATTATGACTCAAGAATCTTTAGAGAATGCAATTATTGTAGATTTAGCGATTGGGGGATCTACTAATTCTGCTCTTCATCTACCCGCTATTGCGAATGAAATGGGAATCAAAATGGATCTAGATCTATTTAACGAATACAGTAGCAAAATTCCGACAATAGTCAATGTTTCGCCCTCAGGCGATTATGGAATTGTAGATCTATATAAAGCGGGAGGGATACAAGCGGTTTTGAAACGATTAAAGGAATTTCTTAATTTAGATTGCCTTACAGTTTCGGGAAAAACCATTGGAAAGCAGATACGAAGAATTAAAGTGTTAGACGATAATATTATACGAGATTTGAAAAATCCGATTTATTCAGAGGGAGGAACAATAGTTCTAAAAGGTAATCTAGCACCCGAAGGAGCAATTATAAAACAATCTGCTGTTAAGGATAAGGCGATGTTAAAATTTGAGGGTCCTGCGCTTTGTTATAATTCTGAAAACGAGGTGCTTCAAGATTTAGCTCAGAACAAAATAGAAAATGGGAGTGTCCTCATAATTCGATATGAGGGTCCGAAAGGAGGTCCGGGTATGCCTGAACTACTGGCTGTCACTGCAACACTAATGCTGCGTGCGAATTTAAACAAAGTAGCACTCATAACAGACGGCAGATTTTCAGGTGCAACCTCTGGACCGTGTATAGGTCACGTGAGTCCTGAAGCTTATGTTGGCGGACCTATTGCGCTTATTGAGGATGGGGATATTATTTCGATTAGCATTCCAGATAGAAGCTTGAAAGTTAACTTAACGGAAGAAATATTAGAACGCAGATTAGAAAAATGGCAACCTTTCGAAAGGGAAATAAAAAGTAAAGCATTACTCAAATACCGAAAATTAGTCTCTTCTGCTTCGGAAGGAGCAATATTTAAATTATAAATTAGCTTTTCAAAATTATTCTTTTTATAAGTTGATAAGAATGTCAGACGATGATTATGTGCCGACAGGCAAAAAAGTTTCTTGGGCCGTAGGTAATATAGGTGGCTTAGCCATAGGACAAGCGTCTATATTACTGCTCTATACATATTATTTCCTTTATCTTGGAGTGCCTCTCTCACCGTTAGGTATCTCTTTAGTTCTGCTAGTATATGGAATATGGGATGCTATCAACGAACCTCTAATAGGCCATATATCTGATTTCACAAGATCAAAGTGGGGGAGAAGAAAACCATTTATTGCAATTGGATTAATTCCGTTAGTAATATGTTCTTATTTAATTTATACACCACCAGTAAATGACCCTCTTATTTGTACAATTTACTTAATTGTTGTGTTAGTTTTATACGAAAGTTTTGTGACTTGTTGTTTTACGCTATGGTTTTCATTGTTTCCGGAGTTAAGTTTAGATCAAAATCAGAGATTAGCAATTTCAAGATTTAAAGAGATTTTTGGGGTACTCGGTCTAATCATTGGACTTGCCGTCGCACCAGTAATAGCGGGATCTTTTTCAGATCCAGTAGCAGGATTTTCTTTAATGGGACTAATTTTAGGAATAATTGCTGCTTTATCTCTATTACCAACTTTATTCTTCATTAAAGAACGCCAGGAATACCAGATAAAAAAAGAAAACCGAATGAGCTTTATCAAATCAATCAAGATTTCCCTAAAAAATAAGAGTTTTATCTGTTTTATAATGGTCCAGTTTCTCTTACAACTTTCATACTCAGTCGTTCTCTCTGGATTGCCTCTTTTTTTTGAAGGTATCTTAGGGATGGGTGCAACACAATACGGTATCCAAATGCTACTTATCTTTTGTGTCGTAATTCCAGGCTTATATGTATGGATAAAGATTGCTGAGAAAAGGGGAACGAGATACGCGTTGTTTATTTCTATGGTTAGTTTTTCCCTCACATTTCCCTTGATCTTTCTTGTTTTTAATGCTACAACGATGCTAATTGTCCTATTGATTGCCGGATTTGGCCTGGGGGGTTTAATGATCTTTCCAACAGTTCTCCTTTCTGATGTCATCGATGAGGACCAATTAAAAACTAATGAAAGAAGAGAAGGAATTTTTAATGGTGTTTCAGGAGTAATTGTAAAATCTTCAAATGCAATAAGTTGGCTCATTCTTGGAATTGTGCTTACATTATTTGGAATAAATCGCCAAACTATGAGCCCCTCAACTATTTCGCCTATGGGTGAATTAGGTCTGAGAATTTTACTTGGAGTAATTCCAGTTGTAATTATTTTAATCGGACTTCTGTTTTTAATCATTTATCCGCTCCATGGAGAGAAATTAGACGAGGTACAGCTGCGCGTAAGAGAATTCAATAAAATTAAAGTATAGAATCATCAATAAAAATAAAAAAAATTTGTTTTATTTTTTTCTTTTGCTTATTTCTAGTTTTTATTTGAGTCATACAATTTTTTCTTTTTTTCTTCGTGGAGTACACTAGTATCTCTTGTTAAATAATCGTATCTCTCCTTAGTTATAGGAAAGAACAACATAGCTATTATACCTATCACACACGCAATTGCAGGAAAAATATACATAAGACTTCGTAACCCAAAAATCGTTTCGGAAGTTGTTCCCCTTGGATCAAATATAGCCCATCCAACGCTATTAAAAACCAAACCGATCGTTAAAAATATAAAAATCGTTGAGAATTTTGTGACTAAAGCGTCTACTCCGTAATATCCCCCTTCTCGACGAACGCCAGTTCTCAGCTCATCATCGTCAATTACCGCTGCTAATGTAACTCTTCTAAAAAACAACATTCCAGAAAGTGTGAAACCTGCGATTATGTATACAATCACTCCTGCTAAAAAATTATCTATAAACATAAAGGGTAAAGCAGTTATTAATAAACTTCCTAAAGCTATAATCAATCCCATTCTAACACCAATTTTAATCGAGATTTTTTGCCAAAGGATCATACAGAAGGTTGCCGATATAAAAGTCAGTCCTAATAAAAGTGATAGAAGTAAAGAATTATCTATATTTAAGACAAAACTGCCGTAAAGCGGGGTCATCGCAGTTAGGAGGCCAAATGAATACCACATACCAAAATTCGCAATAATGTAGGTAATAAAAGCTCTATTTGAAAATGAGTACTTCAGAGATTTTAGTAAATTTGGTGCGCTTTCAGCGTCTTTCACAAACTCTTCTCTTTCCTTTAAACCATATTTTAGAAAAATAATTACCGAAATTGCAACAATTACTGCAATAAAGAACCCTGCGTAAACGTAGCGATCGAAATATTGAGGGTCGTCAAATTTTGGTACAAAAATACTCGGAGAAATAAACGCGACCATCAGAGCAAATACAGTACTTGCTTGAAGAATCGTATTCGCCTTTGATCTGTCCTCTAAAGAGGAATACATCTCTGGATACAGCGCCATTTGGTTTAAATTATACATAGTATAGAAAGTATCGTACAAAATAATAATTATTAAGAAATACAAGAAGATGG
Organism: Promethearchaeota archaeon; assembly: GCA_014729315.1. The sequence goes on from WJKD01000068.1 coordinate 9,683, forward strand.
AAAGCTGTGAGCCTCCTTTTGGTGGTGTCCAGAGTAAAACCGTGATTATTATCGTCGGAATGATGCCTGCGATAATATATGGCTTTCTTCGGCCCCATTTAGATGTTGTTCGATCAGATAAGGCGCCTAGCAAAGGATCGTTAATGGAATTCCATACAGACCATATTATAAATCCAAGAGTAATAAGATTTACATTTAAACCTACCACAGCGTAATAAAAAGTGAATAGTAGAAAATTAAACGTCTGTTGTATGGAATTATCGGCAAAATTTGCAAAACTATAAGCGATTGTTGTTTTAGTAGTTATTTCGTATTCTGTTTTTTCGTCGTTTACAATCATTACATTTTTCAGTTTAGACTATATATTACTATATTCTTATTTATAGTGGTAATTTTGTTAAAAGAGTATATAAAGTTAATATCTTGAAATTTGCCTTTAATTAGATACTTACTCATGTTTTTATTTTTAATAAATCGTTAAAAAAACACTTTAGGTCTAGCCATTCTCATGGGCAATCCCTCAGAATCTAACTCGTAATCATTAGGGATAAATTCAATTTTTTCTTTACCTTTGGATGCTGAAATAGCTAAAATAGCAGAATCTAAAATATCATCAGCCTCCATCTTTTGATTATCAAAATTAGTTAAGTGATAATCCAAGAAATCTCCAATTTCAGGACAAGATGTGAGAAGTAGATTTATCCTTTCCTTTTTCCCTTTTGCAGTTTTTTTATAATGAATCATTGGTTTATTCCCTGCGAAGGAAGCAAAACACAATTCCGGATGAGACTCGATGAGCTTATTCCTTGCATCCTTTTCAGACATTAATAATTCGTAAACTTCTTTAATTTTAGGCATAATATTCCAAGTTTGCTTTGAAAGACTCTTTCCAGTTTTTTTAATATTTATTCGTTTTGCAGACTCGTAGTTTTCTGCATAAAGCGCTGAACGGCAAGGAGTAGGAAATATTGATGAGGAACGCTTCCGGGTTAGAATCCTTCGAGCTAACTGATCGCAGAGTCGAGGCTTAGAACCTTTCTCCCTTAATCCAATAGGTATGTCTATAAGAATCATCTCACTTTCTTGATAATAGTGCCATAACTCTAAAACGGAGGAAAAGATTTTTAATTCCCAGTTTTTTCCATTTTCATATTTTACGCTAGTCCAGCCAGCCGCGCATCCATCAACCCCGACATACATTTTAGGCAATCTTGTAAGAGAAAATTAAAGTAATGAATTGAAATGATGTTATTTAATCAAGGAAAAACTATTATTTTTCAATATATTAAATATAATCAAATCATAAATATGAAATTTGAGGGTAAAAAATTTAGGAATGCTTATGAACGAAGGTAAAAACTTGAAAATAATAATATATGGGGCGGGCGCAATTGGTACATCCCTCGCCGGTTTTCTAACTCCTCACTACGATCAAATTTATTTACTTGCGAGAGGAGAAAACGCAAAAGTGCTAAAATCTCAAGGTTTAATTCTTTATGAGAAAGAGAATGATAATCCCGAGCCGATAAGTGTTAATATCATTGAAAATCTAAGCGAGATTCCCAATCCGGATGTGGTTATGATTTCTGTTAAAAATTATAGTCTTGAAGAGGTAGCAAAAGATATCTCTTCAAAATTAGACGATGAACCAATTATAGTTGGCTTGCAAAACGGAATTAAAAACCAAGAGATTTTACCAAAATACTTTAGTAAGATCATTTATGGTGTTATTTTATATACTGCATGGAGGGACGAACCCGGAGTATTCGGATTCACTACTAAAGGACCTTTAGTATTAGGTACAAAAGATAATGATCTTCAAGAGGAAATACAATCAATCTCAGATATCTTAGATTTAGGGATTAAGGCAAATTTGACTAATAATCTACAAGACGCTGCAAGGTGCAAAATGATAATGAATTTAAGCAATGCTGCTGCCACGCTGATAAAACTCAATTTTCCGGACGAAGATTCCTTCACAAAATTCAGAAAAATCATAATAAACCTCTTTTTAGAGGGAATAGAAATAATTAAAGCTGCGGGTTTCAGTGAGCAAAAATTAGATGGAATGCCCTCGTGGAAGTTGTTAAAATTAGCGAACAAGATACCAAAAAAAATGGCCAATAAGACCTTTAGGAAAAGTATGACTGGTATGTTGCATAATAGCATGGCGCAAGATAAAATATTGCGTGAGAGAGATCAGTCCGAATTGGAATCGTTAAGTGGATACTTTATTGAACTGGCAAATTCTCTAAACTTAGAAATACCGTATAACGAGACTATATATCAATTATCGAAAGAAGAATTTCAGAAAAAACCATTCAATCCATTACCCATCGATACTGTTTGGAAGAAAATTCAATCAAAAATACTCTAATAAAATAATCCGATTAATACTTAAATAGAATTCATAGACAATTTTTACGTTGTTTTTTCTCTTTTTACGTCTATCTGTTCGATAAGCGCTTCTAATTTTAAAAAAACATTAGCTTCGTTGTATTTTCTTACATCTGCGTGGTCTACATCGATCATTACGCATGGAATTTCGTATTTATGTTGGATGTTTTTCATTAAATCAAGCTGCATAATAGAATAGACTTTGCAACTAAAATTATTGGTAAATACAATGCCATCTATATCGTATCTTTTAATCATCTCCGACATCGCTTGTGTGCGTAAATCGAGACCATAGGGGCAAACTGTTGCGTTTTGAACTCGGGCTAAGCTTTTTAAAGGTTGCAGCTTATTTAATGTGTAAGCATCTATTTTCCCTTCAATCGTCCCCATACAAGAAGTGTAGGAGGCATAGATAATATTTGCGTCAAGCTCGGCAAGACGAGAAGACATAGGTCTTAACTGATGCCATGGGGCGATATTATCCCACAATAATCGATATTTTTCGTTAGGAACGGGAAATTGACCTTCTTTCATCTGCTGTTCGGTTTCATCTGCAAGCATTTTGAAGTGCTTTACTATCTTTCGCGTTCCACGATGCCACGTTAAATAAGGAGCCATATGAACGAAAGAATCAAAAGCAGTAATACCCGATGGATGATGTTGAGCGTATGAAAGAAACCGCTTCCAATGTTTTATCGCCTTGTTCGTATATTCTATAGCTCTCTGAACTTTATTAATTTCAAACTTTTGATTAGTAATCGATTCTGTAAAATCAATTAGACTTCGAAATTGGGCTACGATATATTGTAAATCTTTTTCTTTCATGGGTTCGTAGCAAAAAGGGACATCCAGTACGAAATGTTCAATATCTAACTCTCTACTGATAACATCAAACCATTTGACTAATAAAGAGCAATTATTATTATCTGATATCAAGAAATCTGGTTTTGGCAAACCTTGAGATGGCGATCCTTTTCCGTTAGCAAATAAAGTTCCCAAATCAATACGCGCATAAGAACAGAGGTCCATGGAATAGCCTTTACTTTCGGCTTTTTCTGCTTGTAATACACCCACTCTTTTTGCTGCGCACATTGCAGAATGATTTTCAGGAACTGCGACCACTAAGTCAAAACCTTTTAGAAGTTCAATTGGGACTACAATGGCTATCCAAACCACGGGTTTATCTGATTTAGCCATTAGATGGTTTCCAATGTAGTATTGCTTCATAATTTTGCTTAAATGTTTTCCTGAGTTTTTTAAAGTCGTTATGTTTGGAATAGAACAATCACCACATTATTTATTAAGATTTTTTTAAGAGTTCATAAAACGCCTCAATTCGCGTATTAAAAGATTCTATATTTTTCTCATCATCTATAGAAAATTCTAAAGCGAGCACTTTAATCCCATGCTCAGTTAATGCTTTTTTAAGGTGAGGGATTTCGAAATTTTCATATTCGCAGAATTTCTCTCCAATAAAAATAAGTCCTTTAGCGCTACTTTCGAGCGCTAAATCGATTACTTTCTGAATTCGACGCTTTGAGGTAAATAGGAGTGTGGTACATGGAAAATGTTTTCTGTAAAAGCGAATATAATATTCTGGAGCGTTATTAAATGTGCTCTGATCGGGAGTAAACGCGTTGAATCTCGTAAGAGAAGCGATGTCGTTTCCTATTATATTCATATTTAACGATTCAATAAACTCAAGAATACTTATTGGTGGAGGTAAAATTCCGCTTAGAATAATGTTTACGCTTTCATTTTTACTGTTTGATTCGTCTATATTGATTGTTTCCTTTTTAGTATTATTGATAATGTCATCCACGACTTCCAATTGTTTTTCAACGGGTAAAAAGTAGTTTTGATGAACAGTTTTTACATATTCACTGAAGTTAAGGAGATTTCTCTTTACCAAATCTTCGAGAATAGAAAATCTTTTTCTCATATTCCGAAAAAGGTCAACAGATTCAATAAATTTTTTATCAGAGTACCGAGCGCCAAAATCTAGTTCTAATTGATTGATTAGATTAACGATCTCGTACTTAATATAATTCGCTACATACTCTTCGTCGTAGATTGTCATAGGAATATGAATTTTGTACATTGGAATTACGGCGTCGTTTTTGATTAATCCCGATTTTATGAGCTCCGGTATGTTTCTTAAAGTGTCGCACGCGTTATATGTAAACACCCCGTCAAAGAGCGTATGGTTTTTCTCTAATACGAATTGCATTAAATAGCGAGCTATAGAACAAGTATAATCTTGTAAATGTTTATCGCTTTCATCTAGATTATGAACAAAATTCTTCAATCCCCATAGAACTATAGGGATAAATCCCATTGAATGAAATAATTCCAAAGGTGGATAAAGCGGAATACACCCGATTATTGGTTTATTTGAGGTCTCGAGTTCTGCAAATATGTCCTTCATTTAAAATAATTTCTCGATAATTCTTTACTTTGAAGTTTATTAGAGGAATAATGGAAATTATTTAAACCTAAATTATAAGAACTTAAAAGAAGTATTTTGAATATCCATAATTTACAAAGAAGGAGAGAAGTATGAAGTTAAGATAAATTTTCTGATGCTTTTGATAAAAGAGTTATTAGAAAATCCCAAAATAACTTCGAGCTCTTTAGATTAAGTCTCTCGTCAGGAGAGTGGCAGTTTTCCATATTGGGCCCTATAGAGATTGCATCGATGTCAAATTTTTCCACTAGAACACCTGGCTCTAATCCAGCGTGTAAAGCTCTCACCGTAATTTCCCTATCAAATTTATCCTTAAAAATCTTTTTCGTGTAGTTAAGAAGTACTGATTTAAAATTTGGTTTCCATATACCAAATCCTCCCATTTTTTTAGCCTTGAAATCAAGTTCTGCGATGTTAAATAACTCAATAATTTTATCAGATACCTCGGTCTGAGACAAATCCTTTAAACTTCGTTGGCTTATATTGACTTTAATTCGACTTTTTCTGGATGCAATGGAAGCAAAATTAGACGAAGTAAAGACTAAATCAGAAATTCGAGGATGCATAGAGATTGATCCGTTTGGTATTAAATATAAGACGCTGAGAAATTTATCTTGGAACTTCTTTTCAAACACATTATTTTTAACCTCATTTTGGTTTAATTTATAGGCTTTAATCTGAATATTATCTTCAATTCCATCATAGTCGTCTATAAAGTCTGCTTCTAATTCTTTGATTTTGTCCATTACTATAGAATATTCGTTATGTTTTACGAAGAATAGCGCTTTTGACTCGCGGGGTATTGCGTTAAGTCTCTTACCACCATCTATACCATTAATGTATATCTGAAAGGCTTTATTCAGTTTCCATAATAATTTTATGATTAATTTAATCGCATTGGCTCTTCCTTCGTGAATCTCGACTCCAGAATGTCCTCCCCTCAACCCTGTAAGTTTTACCTGAATTGGTACGTATGTTTCTTCAAGCTTTTCGATTTTTGTAGATTTAGCTTTTATTTCGAGAGAGGTAATTAAAAAGCCAGCGCTTCCAATCGTAACCATATCGTATTGTTCTGAATCAAGGTTTATTAAATATTGACCTGGCATCATTTCTTTTTCAATCTGGAAAGCTCCAAAAAAACCGTCTTCCTCTGTAACCGTAAATAGTAAATTAAGGTTCAAATTAGGAAACTCTAATTCCCCTTCAAATATTTTTTTCATTAAAGCTAATGAATAGGCTACTCCTACTCCATTGTCCGCTCCCAAAGTGGTTTCTATTGCGGTTAACCAATCTTGATTATCCATTTCAATTACTTTCAATTTCAAAGGATCCTTCGAAAAATCGTGATTAGAATTTTCATTTTTTTCACAAACCATGTCTAGATGACTCTGTAAAATAATACCAAGTTTTTCCTGACTTTCTGAAGGGATTTTCACCATAAGATTTCCGATGTTATCCTCTAAAGTCTGGAAGTCAAATTTCTCGGCTTCTTTTTTAACATATTCTCTAATCTGTTCTTCATTGCCTGAACAATGTGGAATTTTTGTGATTTCTATAAAATATTCCCAAAATTCTTTTGGTTTTCCCAATTGTTTTAACAATCCTTCCATATCTACAATTTACATCTCTGTATGACTATTTGTATATATTTTAAAAAATGCTATGTTTCTATTTTAGTTTTGTTTTTAAAATATTTGTGAAACAAAATAAAAAAACTACTACTTTTCTATTGGATGATTTTAATGAGTTCAGAAAAAAGAAGTATATAGAAAGAATTATTAGTTGATTAATTATTAATTGAATTATTAGTTGAAAAAATATTACACCTTAGAATCATGAGCAAAAATAATGAGAAAAAGGTTCAAAGACTCAAGGAATTAGAAAGCACTAATCTTTCAACCCCGGAAATCCGAATGGATGTCATTCAAACAAAAAAGCAAGTTGAAAAAGATAATATTACTTTATCAGAAAATATTAATCTTGATTTTAAGCGCCATAATATTAAATCTATTGATATTGTAGGAGCTATCGGAGCTGGAAAAACTGCGATTATTGAAAGAATCGCAGAGAAGATTTCTTCAAAGTATCGTACGCTTGTTATTTGTGGAGATATAACCACTCGAATCGACGCGGACCGTATTGAAGCTCATAAAGCTGAAACAGTTCAAATTAATACTGGGAGAGAATGTGCTCTAAACGCGTATCACATTCATCAAATAATTAAAAACAAAAATTTAGAGGATTACGATATCGTAATAGTAGAAAATGTGGGTAATCTCATATGTCCTTCTGAATTTATCTTAGGTACGGATAAAAGAATTACTGTAGTTTCCGTAACAGAAGGGGAATGGGTTGTTGAAAAACATCCCATGCTCTTCAAAATGTCAGAAATAGCAGTTATTAATAAAATAGACCTTGCGGAGAGATTGGGAACAAATATCGAAAAAATGATTAGAGACGCCGAAAAAATAAATCCAGAAATTAAAGTTATTACCACCAGTGCTAAAACAGGGGAAAATATTGATTATTTAATAAAAATGTTAGAATTAGAATCATAAAATAGCAAAAAATTTGAACTTGGAGGAGAGAATAATGATAGAATATATAAAAGAAATAAATAACCTATTAGATGACGAAAACGAGATAGACAAGTCTAAAATTAAGGAAATGCTTGATTTCTTTTTAAAAGAATATGTTAGAAGCAATCAAATAAATGAATATATAGGCGATTTCCCGACTTTTATAGAACCTGTATTCTTAGGAAAGAACGTAGAAATTGGAGATGATGTTCTCCTAGGACCTAATGTTTACATCGGAGATAATTGCGAGATAAGCGATTATGTTGAACTGTCAAATGCTGTTATATTAGATAATGTAAAAATAGGAGAAAATTTTACTTTAGAGAATTGTCTCGTGAAACAGAATAGTAAGCTTGATTTTACAGATCTAAATGTCGAAAATTGTATTATCTTAGGAAGCGCAAATTCTCAAGAAAGTGTTAAAAAAATTGAGTTTTAAAAAATATTTTTGAATTCTTTATTTCTAATCTTTTAATCATATGTGGGCATTGGTTTCTCAAACACCCAATGCAACTCTTTCGGAAGGTTATGATAATCGATGTTCTTAGTAATGTCTGAAAAGTCTCTGCTATTGAATGTATTCCAAAATAAAAAAGTCTTATCTTCAAGCGTATCTTTATCCTGTCTTGAAACATAATCAATTAGAGCCCCAAATGTCTTACCCGTGTATGTTGGCTCCAACATTATATTTTCTAACTCACTCATTAATTTAATCGCTTCAAGTCCCCCCGCGGTAGGTTTCCCGTATTCGCCTCCAAAATATTCATCAAAAATTTCTAGATGTTCAAAACTAATATGGTGTAAATCGGGATAAGCTTTGTCAATCAATTCTTTAGATTTTAATGCTAAATCAATGGTATTTTCTCGGGCAGATAAGCTTTTAGGCGTTACCCTGATTGCCATAATTTTAGTGTTTAAATCAGCTAATTTGAGTCCAATTGAAAGTCCCGCAGTAGTTCCAGTTGAACCATTCGCAACAAAAAGATAATCTGGTTCTGGTAAACTTCCCGCTTCAATTTGATGTTTTAATTCTAAAGCAGCGTTAACAAAACCAAGAGCCCCTAAAGGTGTACTTCCTCCTTTTCCTATAAAATATATTTTATCATTTTCAGATAAGGTTTTAGAAATTTTATTGTTTAACTCCTTCGAGGATGGGGAGTAGATAATTTCTGAACCAAAATATATTTCCAATAGTAAATTTCTCCTTACATGATTAGTTACAGGTTGGTCCGTGAGAGCAACATACGATTTTAAATTTAATTCTTTACAAAACGCAGCAGTGGCTACGCAATGGTTTGAACCAATTCCTCCCAAGGTCAATATTTTATCGCAATTCTTTTGAATAGCGTCCGCTAAAAGAAATTCAAGCTTTCTTGGTTTATTCCCTCCGTAAATAGGAGAGCTTAGATTATCAAGCTTAATCCACAAAGAATCGATTCCTAAATATTCTGCAATTTTTTCTAATTTTCTAACGGGTGTTTTTAGAGGAGCTAAATAGCGCCAAGGTATTATTTCTTCCAATTTTGGATATTTTTCAAAAAGTAGGGGCTTTTTCCTATTATTTTTATTCATAGTCAATCTGTCTTTGCTTTATCCATTTATATAATTTTTTGAATATAATATATTTACTTCTATTTTTTTTTAATTGAAGACAATTTTTAAGATTCATTAGCCATAAACACGATTTTAATTCTTGTTTTAAAGTCCGTATTTCTTTGATTGTAGTCGAAGTGCTTTTCTGTTTGTAATCATCCCAGGCGGTTCTAAGAAATTTATAGGCAAATCCTCCGATATCTGCACCAAGTGCAATAGCTTTAGCAATATCCATCCCATTACGCAAACCACCCGTTGCGATAATGAGTTTGGGGTTCGTATCTCGGATTTCGTAAATACTTGCTGGAGTAGGAATTCCCCATTCCCAGAATAACTTAGCAGGATGTCTTGTGTAATTTACTAAAAGTTTAGGAGCACGATAATATTCTATTGCTGCAAAACTAGTCCCTCCTGCCCCTCCTACATCAAATCCATCAAAACCCATTTTATTGAGTTTTAATGCAACCTCTCTATTAAGGCCCGAACCAACTTCTTTAGCTATTATTGGCAGATTAAACTCGTTCCTGATTTTTAAAAAGTTTTCTTTAAAAGTTTTATAAGATCTATCTCCATTAACTTGAAGCATTTCGTGGAGTGGATTAAAATGAACTGCTATAGCATCAGCTTGAATCATATCAATTAGCCTCTGAAAGCTTGTTTTTTTAAAATTGCTCTCCGATATTTGTCCAATTCCTATGTTTCCGATTATAGGTATATTTGGCGCAACCTCTCTCACTATCCCAAATGTGTCAGTCAGGGCCTCTTCTAAAATTCCCGCCCTTTGACTTCCTACGCTCATAATAATGCCTTCCTTCTGGGCGGCTTTGGCTAAAATCCTGTTTATTTCCTTTGATAGCTTATGCCCTCCGGTTATGGCCGATATACAGATAGGTGCTTTTATTTTTTTACCAAAAAATTCAGTACTAATATCAACTTCGTCGTAATTATTTTCAGGATAAGCGTGATGTATGAGTTTAATGTCATCGAAATAGTTAACGGAATGTTGGATGTCCTTGTTAATGGGTATTTTTAAATGCTCTATTTTTCTGTTTGAAATCAAGCTTTCATCCGTTTTAAGAGGTTGAATAATCGTGGAAACGACATCTTGGGAGTTTAATGCTTTAAATATATTATTTTCCTTTAATCCGTTTACTATTTGAATTAATACACCCAACCTGCAAATTTTTTGAATCCATTTAATTTTTCCTACGATCCCCCCCGTTACATCTATTTTTTTTGCTAAATCTGCCAATTTGATATCATATAACTCTTTACAATCCAACTTTCTCGCTAAAATGGGCTGAACCTTCTCTTTAGTCCTTTTTTCTACGTAAATTCCATCTTTTTCCATGCAAAAGATTACCTTCGATACTAAGGATTTAGTTAGACTTTTACATAATTCGAATATAATTTGATCCCCAGACATAATTGAAAACGAGCCGGCTGAATCTAATATAATATCACCGTATAAAACAGGTAATAAATTTTGATCTAAACATTCTTTTGCAATATTCTTTTTATTCGGGATTATCTTGTTATTTTTTAGCATAAAAATACTCGAAGTCTGTATTGAAAGAGCGGGAAGATTCGATTCAATAAGTTTTTGCACCAAAAAATAATTCAATTCTGTCATTGCGTGATGCGTCTTTGTAAGACCGAGCATTTGATCTTTAATTTTCTGATTCTTTCCTGCAGAGATCTGGTATTTCTTCGCTAAGGGATGCCCATAAGATCCTCCTCCATGAACAATTACGATTTTCCTACTCTTAACGACCGTTTTCCTTATCTGAACTACGATATTTTCTATAACTTCTTTTCTAAGAGAAAAGGGAGTATTTTTATCTGTTAAAATACTTCCTCCAAGTTTTAGTATAATAACATTATTTTCTTTCTTCAATCTTTACACCTTCTCTGTCCATTTGTGTTAAAAAACTTTTAAAATCCATTTCGTTCAATTCTGAAC
>WJKD01000712.1 GCA_014729315.1 Promethearchaeota archaeon
AGCTACAGCAACTTTATTTGCTCAAGAGGGCGCCATCCTAATTCTCTCGGACATAGACGAGAAAGGATTAGAAGAAACTTATGAAGAACTTAAAGATGAGCAGAAAAAAAGGACCACTTATTATCAAGTCGATGTGAGAAATCCCGCTGAGGTCAAGCAAATGATCGACCGAACCATAGAAAAGCATGGAAAGATCGATGTGTTAATTGTAAACGCGGGTGTCGTTCGAGTGGGTCCTGTAGAAACTTTTCCCGATGAAGAATACGATCTTTTAATTGATGTAAATCTTAAAGGAACTCATTATACGTGTAAATACGCTGTTCCTCAATTTAAAAAACAAAAATCGGGATCCATTATCACCTTAGCCTCTGTTGCGGCTCACATAGGGCAAGTTGCTCATGCTAATTATTGTTCAACCAAAGCTGGTGTTTTAGGATATACAAGAGCGTTAGCTTTAGATTTAGCCCCTTACAATGTTCGAGTCAATAGCGTCTCTCCTGGTGCAACCGACACGCCTATGCTTCAGAGTGATGTGGCAAAACAAGCAAAAGATAGAGGCGTCCCATACGAAGAAGTAAGAAAAGAATTTGAAGAAGAAGGTGTTTTAGGTCGCTGGGCTGAACCAGAAGAAATTGCTACGGGTATTCTTTTTTTAGCTACTGAAGAATCCTCTTATATGACTGGAGCTGACTTGCGCTTAGACGGAGGATGGACTACAAGATAATTTGAATTATTGTATTCTTTTTTTTAATTTTAAAAATATAAATAGTTTTAGATAAATTGATTTTGTTTTTTAATTTTAAATTACATAGTCATACCGCCGTCAACTAATAAGCTTACTCCCGTGCAAAATTCGTTCGTAGTTAAAAACAACACTCCTTGGGCAATTTCCTCTGGTTTCCCAAGCCTACCCAATCTCTGTCGTTCTGTATATTTTTGCTTAACTTCCTCGTAGTTCCCTCCTCTATCCTTAATTCTCGCTTCTAAGGAAGGAGATTCAGTTGTTCCTGGACAAATAGCATTAACTCTTATATTATCCTTTAAGTAATCCATTGCCATTGCTCTCGTCATGGACAATACGGCTCCTTTTGAAGCAGTATACGCCGCACGATTCTCAACGCCTTTGAACGCTACCGAAGAAGAATTGTTTATTATTACACCATTGGTCTTTTTAAGGTAAGGAACCGAATATTTAGATACCAAATATATTCCTCTCACATTCACAGCCATAACGCGATCCCAATCTTCAGTGGAAGTGGTGTCGATTGCTCCTCCAACAACTATACCAGCGTTATTAAAAAGAATGTCAATCTTTCCAAAAGCCTTAATAGTCTCCTCGACGATTCTTTTAGCTTGATCTTCAATCGACACATCAGCTTGGACAAATATAGCATTACCACCTTCTAGTTTTATTCCTTCTACGACTCGTTTAGCAGATGCTGAGACTGAATTGCAGCACACCTTTGCGCCTTGATTCGCGAAAAGTTTTGCTGTAGCTTCTCCAATACCTGCCCCAGATCCTGTAACGATTGCAACTTTATTGTTTAGGTTCATATTTATTCCTTTAAGTTCTTTTAAAATATATTAAAGAATTAATATAACTAAATTAATTTCGGATTTAAGATTTTTTGACTTCTTGAAGTCGAAGTTCGTGTTTCAACTTTAAATCATTTTGCATAACGCGAAATTTTTCGTAATTAATCGGAAAGAATGAAAAAATAATAATACCCAATATTAAACCAAGTAAGGGTATTATAGATACCAGTATTGTCAGACCAAATAAAGCCATCATAGATTGAGAAGCTGCGTTAGAATCGAACCCAAAAATAAGCTGTACGAGAATTAAAGTTATACCCGAAAAGACGATAGATAATCTCGCGATTAATGTCAAGATCCCAGTATAAGTCGCCTCTCGCCTTGTACCAATTCTCAATTCGTCAAAATCTATTGCTGTGCTTATAGCTGGTTCGGTCATTAACATTCCACCCGCTCCAAACCCCGGAATGATGGTGATTACTATTAAAACTACAAAGTTATTAATGAAAATAACGGGCCAAATTCCTAAAGCAAAAATTAGCATCCCCAACATCAAACCATATTTAGGTCCTTTCTTAGCGTAAATCCATTTCCAAAATGGAACACTTAGTAATATTCCTAATGCTATGCCAGCAGCACCAAATCCTACTAAAGATTCGTCTAAATTAAGTACAAAATTAGCATATAAAGGTAAAGCCAGTAAGGTTAATCCGAAGCAAAAATCAATCATGGTATAGGTTAAGGTAATTATTAAAAAAGGTTTATTGTTTATAGCTTCCTTAAACGCTGTAACCATGGGTAATGGTTCATCAATCTGATACTCAGGTCGTTCTTTAGTTCCCAAAAGGGAAAGATACATCGTAATCGGAATGAAGATTCCTATTATTACTCCAGTAAATTGCCATCCGATAAAGGAAGCGATCAGAGGAGGGAAAAGAATACCCGAGAGAGATGAGATAAACGCGATTGTGTCTTTTATTGCTACCGTTGTGGCTCGTTCTTCTTCACTTTCGTACATCTCTGTATAAAGTGCTGCCCACGATGTAACAGCTAAAGTGAACCCAAAATCGAACAAGAAAAGCATCAATAACGCGTGCATAAAAATAAAGATTTCTTCTGTCCAGGGGACATACCATAAAAAAATAAACCCTATTGTGAATGGTATCGTTCCGACCAATATGTAAGGTATACGACGACCCCATTTTGTGACTTTTTTATCCATGTAATAACCTAATAAGGGATCATTTACAGCGTTCCAAATCCCATATAAAATCAGAACTAATCCAGTTAGTTCTAAGGATAGTCCAGCGTAAACGGTGTAAAAAAATACAAAAAAAGTACCTATCATATTGTAAGGAAGAGCTGAAGGCACTGCACCAAGAGAATATAAGAAATATCCTCGAAGAGTATGCACTTTATCTTTTTCTATTGAATTCTTTTCACCCATAATAATCAAATTCTCAATATTGTTTATATAATTTATCTTAAAAAGACTTAAGATGGATCAAATTCTTTTACCAACTCTGAAACCATCTCAACCTTAGTTATTAAACCATTCGGAGAAAGTTCATCCGAAACGCCTAAAATTAACCGTGGAGAAAACAATTCCAAGACCTCAAGCGTGTATTTCTTTAGTTCTTCGTTTGAATATTCAGGCAAAAAAAGAATTGAAGGAATACCGTCTAATAAGATCTTATCTCCAATTGAGGCTTTCAATTCTTTTAAGGTCACATCACCTTGAGGCTTAGGTGTTAGAGCTTCTAATCCGTCGAATGGTAATTCTTCAAAATAAGGTAATAAGTCTTTCAACGAACCGTCAATATGAATATGACAATATTTACCTGATTTATGTAGTTGTTTCACTCTCTTTTCGTAATAAGGAATGAGATATTTCTCGAAATAATGAGGGGGGCTCAAATCAGCATCTAAATTCTCACCAAAATTAATAATCTTCAAAGGAGAGTTCGCAATCTTTTTATACATTTGATTGTCCCAAACTTCCAAGAATTTCATAAAATTTATAGTTTCGCTTGGTTTACGTTTAAGAAAGAGAATCGTACGCACGAATCCCATAGTAGTTTTCACTAATCTTTGATAAGGAGAAGATAATAAATATGTACTAACTACCCCTAGATCGCCCATTTGATCTATAGCTTTGTTATAATTATCTTCTCGATATCTTACCTCTGTATTTTCGAAAATATATCGGAAGATTTTCATATCTTCTACCGATTTAACGGGAAACTCAGTGTAATGGCCCCCAAATCCCCCGCC
>WJKD01000713.1 GCA_014729315.1 Promethearchaeota archaeon
CATCTGAGCAGATAGCTGAAAAAATAAATAAGATATTAGAAAACGATTCTTTCTTCAAACAAATTGATGTCTTTCATTGGAAACTTCAATTAGATTCTAGTTACCAGAAAGAATTCAAAGAAGAAGAATTAAATTCTTTCGAATCTCACCTTCAAGACTTGTTCGACGATATTGGTATTTCTACTCTTTGGTATAAAAAAGGATATACCCCTTTCAAGCTCTCTATATTTTCAAAAAATTACAATGTAGGTACGGAAAATAAAATATACCCTCTCTTTTCCGAGATCTCTGAAGAAGAAAATAAACTCAACAAGGAAACACTTGACTCTCTTCTCTATTTTGCAAAAATATTTCGAAAATATGCTTTATTCATCGTCAACGATGCTGTAAAAATTCCAAGTTATTTGGAGAAAGCTCGAATCCCGATTATCAAATTAAGAAATTTAGAAAAACTTGACGATGAGGAAGATTTCATTAATTTCGTAAAAAGAAATTAATTTTTTCGCAACTAAGAGATATTAAAGCTTAACATAAAAAATTTATATTTCCGATAATTCTCTTTGTTCATCAATAATCAACCCTCAGTACTATTTCTTTTTAGTATAACTAACAAAAGCTTATTAAAATGATTGTCTGTGGCATCGACGAGGCTGGAAAAGGTCCAGTATTGGGGCCCTTAATTGTGTGTGGTCTCTGTTATAAAACTGGAGATTTAATACATTTGGAAGAAATTGGTGTTAAGGATTCTAAGAAGTTATCCAAACAAAAAAGAGAAGAATTGATTGATTTAATTATCGAAAAATCTTGCGGATACAAAGTTGTTAAAATATCAGCTAACGAAATAGACGAAAGAGAAAAACACAGAATAAATTTAAACAAATTAGAGGTAATAAAAATCGTTGATATTCTCAATAAATTAAAACCCGATATTATTTACGTTGATGCCATAGATGTGGACGAACACCGTTTTGGGAGGCTTCTTAAATCATCTTTGACTTATACGCCTAATAAATTAGTATCAAAACACAAGGCAGACGATCTTTTTCCCATCGTTTCCGCAGCATCTATTATTGCTAAGGTAACCAGAGATAGATCCGTTGAAAAATTAAAAAAAAAGTATGGGGATATGGGTTCAGGTTATTCTTCCGATAGAAAAACGATAGATTTTCTCCGAAAATGGATAAAAACAAATGGAAAAGCTCCCGAATTTGCTCGGAGAACATGGAAAACTACTAAACGAATTCTGGAAGAAGAAGTAAATAATACAAAAATAACTGATTTTTTTAGTTAAAGGTTTTCTTTAAGATAAATGCTATATGATTGTCAGCGAATTTATCAATATCAACGCTTTCAAGTAATTTGTAACCCGCGTTCATAAGTGTTTCTTTTTCCCGAGCGTAGACCTTTTCGGGTTTTGCGATACTATCTATAGATTGTGATTTTACAAGATAAATCAGAATCCCATTTTCTTTCAAATAATAGCTAGCGTTTCGGAGCAAAATATCTGTCTGATTGGGTTGAGCTACGTCTTGATAAATAAGATCTATCTCCGAAAAAATTGATTTCGCAAAAGTATGTGGATGTTGAGCGTCTGCTAATATCGGAACGATATTAGTTCGATCAGTCGTATTTTGAATTAATTGCCTAATACTTCTTTCAGCAAATTCTACGCTATAAATAATCCCCTTTTCCAATATGTCGGACAAATAAGATACGGTCGTACCCGACGCTGCTCCTAAATACAAACACTTGGAATTTAGGTCAAACAATTTCGTTTTAACCGACCCTAAGATAATCGCCGCTAACTTACTTTTATATGGGTTCCACTCTCTATATTCGATGTTTTTGTAGGTTGTTAGTCTTTCGTCAGATATTCTAAATCCAAGATATGAATTTTTTGTATATATTTTAGGACTATCCAATGGACCAGAAATAAAAACATTTAGAATTTCAGGATGTTTTCTAATTTTGATATCGTTCATCTTTTCTCTTTTCCTCTTTTTTTCTTTTTTTTGGATCGCTGTTTTTTAGAGCTCTTTTTTTTTGGAGGAGTTGGATATTTCTGCTTAATTTCTTCAATTTTCTGATCAACTTCTAACGCTAACTCGTCTCCTATGTAATCTCCTTTAAAATAATCAACTTTTGAGGCTAAACTGAGTTTTGCGGCGACTAATCTCGCAATTTTTCCTCTATGATGAGGTTTGCTACTTCTTATTTGATTCCATTGGAAAATAAGACCGTGTTTAGGTCTTTTACTACCCGTCTTTAAAAATCTATATAGCGCTTTCTCGGCACCTAGTAATTGTATTCTTGAAGAAGGCATAAAAGCTAATTTCTTTAGACTTCCAGCCTTAGCTATCAATTTGGCGCTTATCAAAGAACCTACGATAGCTTTTAAATTTGGAGCGACAAGATTCATAAGATCGTCCAAATAATCTTCAAGTTCTTCTCTATATGCATCTAAAGAGAGGATTTGCTGGCTAAATCCTTGCAAAATCTGGATATCAATGTCCGACCCCATGGAAGCATTCGCTTTGCTTTCCAAATAATCAATGAAATCAATGTCAAAATCAAAATATTGCTCAAGAGTAGGTTTACTATAGTGTTTCCTACTTCCAACTTTCGATACCAAATTTGCAAGTAATAGCTCATCCTCTACTATTTTATCAGTTAACTCGGGAAAATGCAATCCATACCACTCTTTAAGGCGCATAGAAAAATTACTTATACTTTTTTTTATTATGTCTAGTGATTCGCTGATCTGAACGATTATGACATCAGACTGTTCTCCAAGTTGGCTAATCTCTTCTTTTATTAAAAATTCGTTTACCCTTTTGAATCTTTCAGATAATTCGTCAAAAGTAAAATATAATCCTACTTTCTTAAGCTGTTCAATTAGATTCAACCTAAAACTTCTAAATTCTAAGGATTTTTCTTCTAAGGAAGTGTTATAATTCAATTGATTGGAAGTGAGTTGTTCGAGTTCTTCATTATCATAAACATATTCTGTGAAGCCGGAATTTTTAAGTTCAGCTAGTAAATTAGCGTATTCTTTTTTATGAATTCCCTTTTTGAGGTTTTTAAAAAATTCGACAATTTGCGTTTCATCGCCTCCAAAATCAATAAAATTTACAAGTGTGCCCCCCTCGTCAATAGCAAATATCCCATATAGGGTTTCAACGATATAA
>WJKD01000714.1 GCA_014729315.1 Promethearchaeota archaeon
GAAATCGATTAAAATGACATATATCCGATAGTTGTTGGATAATTGTCAAAAATAAGGGACGCCGGATAATGTTATCAGGCGTCCCTTTATTGATTGTGACCTGTGCATCAGATGACAGGTAAGGAATGTGCTAAAAATATGAGCATGACCTCGATTCTCTTTTTTGTGGAGCGCGGGCGCATCTGTAAATCTGTCTGAGCGGTCCAAATGAATCTTTTAATTGTGCAAGCATGATGTAAATCACCCGGAATTTTTCCTGATGAATCTATGCGGTTCCTATATCCGGTGAAATGACTGTGAATGCATACCATTTAAGGATAGGCTCCCAATCATCGGTCACTGCCGATACAGCGACATTTGCTGTCGGGAAAAGTCTGTCCCGGACCACGGGACATTTTCGCCACGAACATGATGGAAGCCAATAAAGTTGTCATCGGAAATAATCTTAAAAAAACTTAAAAGCGATCAGGGGCATATTGTCGTTCGAGTCCATCCCGATGGTGAACGTAATCATATTATCATACTCGATGATTCGGCGGAAAATTTCAAGGTAACAGGGGTGAATGGACTATATTAATCGCGGTAGAAATGATTTCATGCCGGATAAAAATAGCTGAATTGAATATTTACCGGAGTAACAGCATTTTAATAGTCTGATATCCGGCGGCAGTTTCCATTTTACAGAGATACACTCCGGAGCTGACACGTACCCCTCCATTATCCGTTCCGTCCCATTTAACTGAATTAGCCCCAGCACGCTGAGGTTGATCGATTAACGTTCTTACTTCCTGGCCGGCGGCATTATAAATTTTCAACAATACGTCGGCAGGTTGAATCAGTTCATATTGAATCATCGTTGTGGGATTAAATGGATTCGGATAATTCTGAAAAAGGATATAACATACCGGTACGTTTTGATTGCGTGTTGTTGAAGTAACCACATCCCCTCGAATGATTGTACCTCCGGTTGAAATAATTGAATATCCGTTATATTCGATAACAGTTCCCGGTTCGATGATAAGTGCTACTCCGGCAGGCACGTTTACATTTCCTCCTAAGTAATAGGGACTCTGGACAACTTTCCAGACTGTGTCTGCCTTTAGATCACCCTTCCAGAAGTTAAAAATAACATCACAAATACCACCGGGTCTGATATTGTGTATAGCGAGTTTTGAGACGTTACCTTGCTTGTTACGATCAGAGGGACCGTAACCATTGCTGTTCGGATTTGTATACGGCGTGAATGCAGTGTGACGATCTCCATCAAAAGGATCAGTATCATCATATTTATTCCCGTTGTGTTGATTTGTATATGTGGAATCAAATTTCGCCCAGTAATCCAGATTATCACCACCTGAAATTGGATCCGGCTGACCTGCCTCGGAATATAATCCATCAGCACATTCCAAATCAACGAATTTATGAAATTCATTGGTATTATTTCTCAAACTTTCATCGATATGCCAGACCAGCAGACCGGCTGGCAGCTTTCTGTCATAAAAATTAGAGTGATCACGATAGGATATCAGAAAATATTCATCATCGGGAAATGTTGATGGCTGAATTTTATAAGCGGTTCCCGGCTGAACCTGTAGATTCAATGTATATGACGTGATTTTGTTCGGGGTAATCCAGCCCATTTTTATTTTACTGAATTCGCACAACGAGTACAATCCCCACATGCCATATCCCTCGCCCATTAATCCCCAGTAACCGATACCAGCCGAATATTCTACGGAAGCTGCATTTGTTGAGAAATATGTTTGATCATAAAGATCATACAACCCGAAAGTATGCGCGTACTCATGTGCAATGATACCAACCTGCCTGTCCAGTTCCGGCTGGTAATCTTGCGTTGTGCCATTGGAAGTATGAATTTTCACTTCATATCCATTCGCTTTATCCCTGGTTATATAATAACAGGGATGCTGAAGCAAACATAAATTCGGATTACTGTGCCATTTATTATCAGCGATATTGATAAAAATCATCATATCCACAACACCATCCGGTTTGCTTTCTCCTGATTTATTCAAGATGTCATATTGTGCAAAATCGATTTCCGTTGTCGACTTGTTTTAAGATCGATCGAACAAACTGCTGTTTAGTCATTCCTGAGTGATACCCGGAATCCGCATAAAACCAATGATTGATAGCGTCACCTGTGATAATATGTTGACCATACGATTGCGTGGTATAGTAATGTGTCAGGCTGTTTGGCACATTGGGATTAAAAATATCCTGAATCCATAGTGGCAGTGCCTCCTGTGGGCGATCATTAAACGCTGCGAAAATAGCCAACGCGCGCATGGTTTCCTGATTCGTTACTTTTTCAATCGAGCAGTTGTCCAACTTCCTTGAAGAGGGTTGAATTGCATTATTACTTGCATAAATCGAATCATGGCGGGAAGCAACGGTCAATTGAATTGACAGCACAATAATGGAGATAAATACTGTTTTCATCGTCCATTCCTCCTTGCTTTGGTAAAGACTTGAATTTTGGCATTTCGATAATGCTTAATTCAATCCATATTCCGCTGCAAGAGAGAAAAATGAACAATAGCACAACTCCAAAAATTATAAGAAAATAGACAGATTACAAGCTATTGGGAATATCTTCTGAAAACAAAGAATTCGACATTAATGTCGATAACAATTCGACAAATTCACGTCAAAAAGATGGAGCTTAACTCGTTTCGCTTAATGCCTATTGAAAAATATGTTGTGTCGAAGCTAAATATTGGGATAATCTTATCAGATGAGACAAAAGGGAATGGAAAAATATAGAAAAGTGAGATCGTAAAGAAAAAAATCGCACTTTTCTTGAAAAAAATTTTCATCGGGACGAGAAATGAAGAAATTCACTAGTGAGCAAACTCGACAATTTCTGTCGGGAAGAGTTGAAACTGAAGATTACTTTCAGGGCTTTATTTTGAGCTGCTTGATTTTATAGCGCATGACGCGCTCTGAAATATTCAATGCGCGAGCCGCGGCTGATTTGTTCCAATTTTGGTGGTGAAGTGTTCTAATGAGCACCTCACGCTCATACCGGGCGACGATTGACGGTAGATCGCCGGAGATCGGCACTTCCAGCGATTTCCGGTCTCCATTTGTGAAGGAGATTTCAAATGGCAGGTGTTCCGGAAGCAGTGTTTTGTCACTTTTATCTGCAAGAATAACGGCGCGTTCGATCACATTTTCAAGTTCGCGTACGTTCCCGAGCCAGTTATATTTCTCCAGAATCTGAATCGTGGACGGTGCGATCCGCTGTAATTGTTTTTTATGCGCTGTCTTAAACTTGTCGAGAAAGTGACAGGCTAACAATGGAATATCTTCGATACGGTCCCGTAACGGTGGTATATGAATCGGGACGATATTGAGCCGGTAAAAAAGATCGAGCCGGAATTCGTTTTTATCCAATTTCTCCTGTAAATCAGATGAAGCCGCAGTAATAACCCGTACATTCACCTTGCGGGCACGATTCGTTCCAAGCGGTCGTATTTCTCCCTCCTGAAGCACCCGCAATAGCTTTGCCTGAATTTCAACTGTTGTATTCGCAATTTCATCGAGAAACAGCGTTCCGTTATTGGCTTCCTCAAATAGTCCTTTACGATCCCTGTTGGCACCGGTGAATGCGCCGCGGACGTAACCAAACAATTCACTTTCGAGCAAATTGGGCGGCAGGGCGCCACAATCCACCGCAACGAATAAGCCGTTTTTCCGCGGTCCTTCATAATGAATAACCTTAGCAATGCGTTCTTTGCCCGTGCCGCTTTCGCCCTGTAATAAAACGCGGCCATCCGTTGGAATCACACGATCGAGAACCGCGAAAACTTCACTCATTGATGCACTTCGACCAATGATCCCATGGATGGCATAGCGGTCCTTAATTTCATTCTTCAGTAACTCGTAGTCGCTGAATAATTTTTCCCGTAAATGAGCCTGTTCGATATACTCAGCGATTTCCGACGCCAGGGCAACAAGCATTTCCTGATCGCTTTTAGAAAAGGGAACGCTTTTATCCAGTCGGAGCAGATTGACCACACCGATAATCTGCTCATTTAATTTGATGGGAATCGACAATATCGAAGAAATCGCCGCATAGCGATTTACCGCCGTTGTCCCAAGATTTAATTCCGAGACAATATCGTTCGTAAAGAACGCCTGTTTGTAGCGGACGGTGCGTCCGGTCAACATATCATCCAGCCGGCTGTCCAATTTATTTTGTTTTTTTTCGCCTGCTCTCACAAGTGTTAGCCGGGTGACTTCGGATGAAGGACGTATAAGCTGGATCGAGCCCTCATCTGCCTGAGAAAATTCGATAAATTCATTCATTAAATCATGGATCACTTCGTCAACATGCTGTGTCCGAATGAGCAGATGCGCTATGGTGTTTGCTGCTTTGAGAATTTTAATTTGATCTGTTGAATCATTCGTATCTAATTTAATTTTTTCCATACTACTGGCTCTCCAAAATCTGATTTTCGTATGGCTTCATTTCAAGATATCCAGGCATACCGATGATGGGCGATTTTTACAATTTGCAAGTACAACTTTCAAATTGTATAAAAATGCATCCCAATTGGCGTTACTATCAACAATTATCTCACCAGCGCCAGCTTAATTACGCTCACATATTCGCCGGCTTCCAAACGGCAAGTGTATACGCCGGAAGAAACAAGTACTCCATTCATATCAGAGCCGTTCCAGCTTACAAAGTGAGTGCCTATAGTGTGTCGCGCATCGACAAGCGTGCGGACATGCCTGCCGAGCAGGTCATAAATAGCTATGCAAACATGCGAGTCATCCGGTAGTTGATATTCGATTGTGGTCTCAGGATTGAACGGATTGGGATAGTTTTGTTTCAATACGAATTCTTTTGGGCTGTGCCTTGATATAAGCTGTACTTTTGATGGCTGATACGGTTCCGTAGATGGACGATCCGTTTGCAAGAATAAATGGTCCACATCGCCACGATAATCCCGATCCCAAATTAAATAACCAGCCCTGTTGTCGGTTGTATAAAGGACATTGATTTTTCCGCTCTGGTTCCATTGAGAAATATATGGATGGCCATCATCACAGCCTGGGGAATTGGTCAGATTCAGTGGCTCGCCCCACGTTAATCCGTTGTCTGCGGAAGAGACCGCGCTAATTTCAGCGAAAGGATAACCACTTGTATCCACATCGGCTGTATCGGTACTGACACTGGTAAAGACAATCGACAACACACCATCTTCATCGGTACCAATACTTGGGAACCATAAACTTGGTCGGCCAAGCGGGTGGCATCCGAAATGGAGTGAATCCCATTGCACAGCTACAGTTGGTTGACCATTATTCACATGTGGAGCCCAGTGCATTATTTTTTGACCTTCTACATGCAAAGGATAATCAAAACCTTCCAATGTAGCCAATAGCTCGATCCAGACAACGTGTAGTTCATCACCCACATACATCGCACTCAGGTGCCAACTAATTCCGGTCTGCACCTCGTCTGGCTCACTCGAATAGTCGGTTATCATAACCGGATCATGCCATGTATATCCGCCATCGAATGATTCCCGCAGCCAGATATTATTCTCACCGGGGATGCCGCTCAAAGGAAAAACAAACGGATAAGGTTCTGGAGGGCTGCATTTATTGGCAATTATCATAGCGACACGACCTTTTTGGTTGCTAGCAAGCGTTGTACGATATCTCTCTTTAATTCCTGGGAAAGCAACTTTATTCTGTTTATGGAGAAATGTTTCCG
This sequence comes from Promethearchaeota archaeon, assembly GCA_014729315.1. Next base: position 5,756 of record WJKD01000714.1, read on the forward strand.
AGTTTATATTAAATGCGTTCCATACATTCTCGTCTCCGGCGGCCGATGATGCAAAAAGCACAACAATGGAATCTGATGCAACGGCAATTCGTGGCAGGACAGCTTTAACCGGAATAGCCGGAGCGTCATACTGTTTGAACGCAGATCCGCCGCAGCACATAATATTGATATGAACACCAAAGAGGGGTTCCTTTTTATGGGAAGTAATAACAGGTCTACCATCAGGCAATATGTCCATCGAAGGGAACTGAGAATATTCACTCTCAACCTGGATCGGTAGAAACAATGGCGGCCCACAATCCGGACTATACGTATAAAACGAACGACGACCAATCTCCGTGGTTGAGCCAAAATACACGGCATGTGCGCTACCGTCCTGTAGTACCCAGAGACGTCGCTCGTCACCACCATTAGACGAAATATCATACCGCGCGTTTTCTTGTCCCTGTACTATAGAAATACCTGGGGATCCGTTTTGAACATTCGTATGTTTTTGTTGCAGTTGAAGGTGCTTTTCTTTTTGAAAGCCAAAGTACTTATGCCCTGACACTATTTGTTGCCCCATTAAGGTTGAAGTAAAAAGTATATAACTAATTAAAAAATTTTGAAACATATACACTCCTTTTTATTAATTATGCTCTTCATAAAGGGATGAATCAATTATTTCATTCGTCTCCGGTTAATCGTTTCAAACGTGTTTTTGTATCGATCAATACAGGTAAATCCTGATCAGCTTTTTTCCATAGGTTCAATAGTTTTTCATAACATTCTATAGCTCGTTTTCGATCGCCTTTCTTTTCGTATGCTTTGCCAAGTAAATAAAAACTTTTCGGATAGAAAATCGGGCGGGAGAATCCGTCATCCCATTTTGCCTGCAATTTTGTTAACGACTGCACTGCCATGTCAAATTCTTCTATCTTAAGGAAACATTCAGCGAAGTGGTAAAACAAAAACATCTGAATTTCATTTGCAGGAGTGACTTTGTAGACAACATCAGTTGCATATAGTTTTGCTGCTTCGCAGTTTTGTTTAATTTTACTTAGAATAGGAATGATGCGTTGATAAGGGCCGGACGTTTTTTCAAAAATGCTATCTACGACAGTATGATTTCCTAAATGAACCTGTAGCATCCCATACGATATCCAATCAAACCTACGCCCTAATTGATTAACGCACGATAGCGTAAGAAAATCTTCAATTCCCTGTAGCGAATTCCCTATATCACCCCGCCCCCAGATCATTAGCAAAGCATTGTGCATTGTCTCATTAATAGCAGCGACTGTATCACCTTTCTGCCAGTGAAAAGCAATCTGTGCTTCGGTCGAATCGATATGTTTTTGATATTTTCCTGAATACAGATCTAGAAAAAATTGTTGAGAGCTTGCAAATTTTTTAGCCTCCGATTTTGGTATTTGACTTACGAACGCATCCAATTCGAACTGGGCCTCGTTTATTCTCCCATGATAGGTAAATAGAGTTAACATATAGCCTATTATTTTATATTGCTGTGGGTGTAATTGATGTGCATGTCGCAACGTCATTAGTCCATGTTCGAATTGACCTGATAAACATGTCGCCTTAGCTAATTCCCGATATGCATGATCAGTACCAAAAAGTGCTGCATAATGTTTTGCAATCTCAAATTCCTTGTCATACTTTTCAGATTCTTCATACGTATGCGCCAGACGAATGAAGGCACGACTATACGATGGGTATAATCGGATAACTTTGCTTAAGTATTCTTCGGCTCTTTCAAAGTATCCTTCGAGAAAATACCAAAGCCCGCATGTGTACAACACATCCCTGTCATCTGGATATAGTGATTCCATCTCATGGAGAATTGTTACGCCAGCTTTCCAGTCCTGAGTCAGCTTCGCGTGGAGTGCACGCAAAAGATACCGTTCCTTAGCTGGAAGTTTATGAATATATGCCATCGATTTTTCCAGGTGTTTCAGAGAAGCTGATTCATTTATCTTGAGTTCGCTATAATGGTAAGCAATACGAAAATGAGCAAGGCTAAAAGTTGAATCTAGGTTAATCGCTTTTCTAAATTCTGACAGTGCTTTAAGAAAATTCCAGTTACTATAGGTAGCTACACCATTGTGATAATGAGAGTAGGCTTCTAACGATGTCGGATAAATCTCTGCAACATTCAGGTAATTAGCACTTATTTGCTCTTCATTCTCTTTAAATACATTGTGAAGTCCTGTAGCAAGCTGGTCAATCATTTTGTACACACTCCCCTGTCCCTGATCTTGAGCAAAATCCGAGTGTATTGGTTTTTGTTTGAGTGTATCAAATACTTTCAAATCGATAAAGTAAACATCCTTGCGTTTACGAATTGATGCCGTCACTAACATATACACTTTTGCCTTTTCACAAATTTCCCGAGCTAGTCCTTCGGGAATTGAATCCTGATCTGCTTTACCAAGTTGCTTGAGCATGCCAAACATCTCTGATCGGGGTAACACTTTTAGGAAGCGTGATTGTTCAAGCGATGTCATTAACACTTCGGATAATCCATCAAGTTCATTTTCCCCGGTTTGATTGTCAAAATCTGCGACAGCGATGGCTATTCGTTCAGTGGATCTATCTGACTGATTGAAAAAAGTAAAATAGCCTGCTACAGCGAAAAGCAATACAAGCATGCTGATTGCCGGCATTGCAATATGTTTCCTTTTTTGAAATAGCCTGCTGATTATTCTACTTTTCGGGGCTGCTGTTGTTAATTGTTTTTGGACCGGCATCCGCTGCAAATCAGCTAGCAGTTCGTTCATTGATGGGTAGCGATTATTGCGTTGTTTTTCTGAACACCGATTGAGCATGCGCGTCATATCAGGTGAGATGTCAGTGCGAAGAGACTGTAACGGCTCCGGCTCTTCATTGGCAATATTATACATCACCGCCTGTTCCACCTCCCCCTTGAACGGCAACTGTCCGGTGAGCATTTCATAAAGCACCATTCCCAGGGACCAGATATCGGTGCGATGATCGACAGAATCACCCAGTATCTGCTCCGGCGACATATAAGCCGCGGTCCCGGGAGTAGAGCCGGTTTTGGTGAGCTGCGTCTTCTGTCCCGATAATTTCGCCAGCCCGAAATCTGTAATCTTCACCTGCCCGTCATCGGTGATCATAATGTTAGCGGATTTAATGTCCCGGTGTACGATTCCTTTTTTATGAGCTGCCTTTAATCCCTCCGCAATCTGAGTGGCGATATCTATTGCCTGCTCGACTTCCATTGGTCCTTGCTTGATTTTTTCTTTCAGCGTTCCACCGTCACAATGGGACATGGCTATAAACGTCTGGCTATCTTCAGTCTCGTCAATTTCGTAGATTGTGCAAATGTTGGGATGATCCAGTGCGGAAGCCGCTTGTGCTTCACGAATAAACCGGGCATTCGCTTCGGGATCTTTGGTCTGGTGAGGTTGAAGAAACTTGAGGGCGACAGTGCGTTTCAGTCTGGTGTCTTCGGCTTTGTAGACAACGCCCATGCCGCCTTCACCGATCTTTTCGAGGATATGATAGTGCGAGATCGTTTTACCGATCATGGAGACCTCTCACACTGCTTGATCAATGATATGGTTACTTGCTGAGTCGTGCATTATTCAGCAAACCTATAGTCATGTTTGCGTTGTTTGTTGATGCTGTTTCAACATTTACTTCCCTGACTTCCGTCTGTCTTCTGAAAGACTTTAATATGGCGTCATCTAATCCTCTGGACGTAATCCACAAATCAAAATCACTCAACCGACCATAAATGACGTTTCCGCCATATCCGATTTTCGTATGATCAGCCAGGAGTAATTTTTTCTTACCACGGCGCAGAATGATTTGATTTGTACGGGCAACTTCCTCATTATTCGAGAGACAATAGCCCTCACTGCTTATACCATCTGCTCCGATGACGACTAAATTAAACTGTAGTGTTTCCAGTATTCGGTCTGTTAAACTTCCTTTTAGAAATAACATGTTGTAGTGATGATCATATTCACCACCAATGATATACAGACGAATATTTTTATTCTGACTTAACTGCCGGATAGCGGCAATATTGTTTGTATAAATTGTTATCAAACCTGTGTTTGTTAGATAATTCGCAAATTGAAAAATTGTGGAACCATCGCCTAACAGCAGGGTATCTCCGGGTTTGATAATTCGGGCAGCTTCTTTGCCAATCGCTTGTTTTAGGACGATATTTCGTTCAATTTCTCTGTCAAAAATCGTTTTGATCGAACCGCTTTCTACAGCAATACATCCACCGTGGGTCCGAATGATCTTATTACTCTTTGCCAGCTCATTCAGATCACGTCGAATGGTAAGTTCAGATACGTTTAATTCGTCCGCCAGTTCTTTTACGAGCCACTCTCTGTGCGCGACACGCAATAGATTCAAAATCGTCTTTCGTCGCTCAAAAGGCTTCAACCTGTTTGAAATGTAATTCATGGAGATCGTTTCCCGAAAGTAATTCAAATCAGAAATGAATTCATTAATTGTGCGATATCGCTCATCGATATTTTTCGATAATGCCTTCCGGATCATTTGTCCGATTTCATGTGGAATATCAGCGCGCAATGTCAGTAGATTTTCCGGTTCCTCATGAACAATATTGTACAACAGTGCCTGTTCGACATCTCCTTTAAATGGTCGACGCCCAGTCAACATTTCATAAAAAACAATGCCTAATGACCAGATATCTGTTCGATGATCGACATTTTCGCCCAGCACCTGCTCCGGCGACATATAAGCGACGGTACCCATTGTGGAGCCGCTTTTTGTAAGCTGAGTTTGTCCGGCGAGCTTCGCCAGACCAAAATCGACAATTTTAGCATCCCCGCGGTCAGTGATCATAATATTCGCTGGTTTTATGTCACGATGAATGATGCCTGCTTCATGCGCTCGTTCGAGCCCGTCAGCTATGTCCAAGACGATCATTAAGACTTGTCTGATATCCATTGAGCCCTGTCCTAATTTCTCCTTGAGGGGTACGCCATCATAATATGCCATAGCGATAAAAATCCGACCATCTTCGGTTTCATCGATTTCATAGATGGTGCAAATATTGGGATGATCAAGGGCAGAAGCAGTTTGCGCTTCGTGGATGAACCGCCGCTTTGCTTTGCTGTCTGGGGAGAGAGCCGGTGGAATAAACTTCAGGGCAACGCAGCGTTTCAGTTTGAGGTCTTCTGCTTTATACACAATGCCCATGCCACCGCTGCCAATATTCTCAAGAATTTTGTAATGTGAAATTGTTCGTCCAACCATACTGACTTTTCCACTGAAAAGAGGCAGTTAATCAGGATGAATTCAAATCACCATACCAATGACAGGATTAGCGGGGAAGTCTGGATTGAGATTATTACCGAAACGGGATCAATAGTAGGAGTCATATATTTTGTTATATTTAATGATAGTAAATTTCTGCTTAAAAATCAAGTATTTTATGAAGATCATAGACTGATACTTCTGATATCGCTTTTCTGTGTCTTTAAATGTGTCTCATTTAATATTCTGAAGCTGATACACTATATGAGACATTTCAATAAAGCTGCTTTTTAAAAGAAGTGCTGAAAGTTTTTGTTTTATCGACGGTTGAGCTGTCTTTATCAATGTCTCTATTTATGGCATGAAATTGGATGTATTATAATTACTAAAGCGATAAATAGAAATGTGAGTGACTAATTCGATGAACTACTATTAAATGAACATTCTCGCACAAACTCATATAATTCTTACCACAAAGTATCTTGTCGCGTAGTTTAAACTTATGTTGATCAATGAATAGAATTTTAGGGAGATACAATAATGCCACGATTTTTAATAGAAGTACCACACGAGGAAGATCGCATTGCCTGTGCTCAGGCGGTAAAGGTTTTCCTTTCCACGGGATCGCACTTTCTAACAAATGCGGATTGGGGATGTTACGACGGCGAACACAAAGCCTGGATTTTTATTGAAACAGATTCGAAAGAAGATGCACAGTCGATTCTGCCCTCGGCATTTCGTTCGCGTGCAAAAGTAACTCAACTGGGGAAATTTACGATGGAAGAAGCCGATAATATTCTGATGCAGCATCACAAAAATAAGACGGAAACAATCGATAATAATGAACAATATGAAATGCCCCGTTAATTGGTGTGCTGATAAAAGGAATCCTGCGTTGACAGATTGCGCTTTATTTATGCCAGCCTTACAACCTGGCTGGTAATCATTGTTTACGAGATCTTTGCGTTCCACGTTGGAATCACTCCTTCAGAAATCATTCTCAATATCAGCTTTTTTCTGATCTCTGCAAACCTGATGGGCATGTTCTCCAGCTACGGTCTGGAATATTACATGCGGGCGGTTTTCTGACAAAAAAGTGTGTTGGAGACGAAGAGCCAGCAACTTGCTGCTGAGCACGAACGCATGAGCGGCGAGCTGGAAGCGGCGCGGCAGATACAGCTTTCCATGCTGCCCAGGGAAATGATAAAGCATCCTTATCTTGATCTGAATGTCTTTATGCAGACCGCAACCGAAATTGGTGGGGATTACTATGATTTTCATGTCGCCGATGACGGCACGTTCACCTTTGTGTTCGGCGATGCCACCGGGCATGGAGCGCGGGCAGGTGCAATGGTTGCGGCATCGAAGATTTTGTTTTCCGATTATGCTGCGAGCTCGGATATCGTGGATTTTCTTACGAAAGCCTTGCATCCATTGAGACAGATGAAAATTCCGCAACTGTTCATGGCAATGGCAATCGGGAAGATTTACGGGCATCATCTTGAAATTGCCGGCGCCGGTTTGCCCCCGGCGCTGATTTACAAGTCAGACTCGTGCAAAATCGAAAGAATCGCACTCAAAGGAATTCCGCTCGGTGGGTTTGGCAGTGGAAATTTTAAAAAAAGAGAGATCAACCTCCATCCGGGAGATTCGATGATTCTAATGACCGATGGCTTTCCTGAATTGTTCGATTCGGAGAAAGAAATTATCGGCTATTATCGACCGGTTTCCATTTTCAGGCAGGTGGGGGAGCAGTCACCCGAAAAGATTATCCAACACTTCAAGGAATATGCCGATTCCTGGACGAACGGACATTCTCAGGAAGACGACACCACATTTTTAGAGATAAAAACGAAACAGCCGGACATGAATTCAATTGACAGATAAGATTAATCTACTGTAATTCGATAAATTTAAACGCCCCGAATGCAGTCGGCACATGGAAATCCGGAATTTCCGTTGCAGGATCAACCCAACTGATCCAGTGTTGAATAATATCCGACTTATCCCCATAATGAAATTCGCCGCGAAAAATACCGGCACGCAGTATATCTGTATCAGTAATATTTCGGATCATTTTCATAGGGAGTGATCCTTCGACGATGTATCCGGTTTCCGTTATCGTGGCGGCTGTTTCCATTTCAGCGCACGTCCAGTCTCTTTTGTATTGCCGGTAATAGCTCGCCGAGTAATCCAGAACTCTGCCCAGCGGATCGATCTCAAATCCATAATATTCTTTTAAATCTCTATCCCGTGCCATGAAAATCTCGACTCTGTC
>WJKD01000069.1 GCA_014729315.1 Promethearchaeota archaeon
AGATTATCCCAATGTTTTTGACGCGGTAATGAGTAATACGGACATTAAATACACCTTTGGGATTTCCAGAGAGAATGCGGAGATCATGGCAAAAGAAATGTTTACCGGCAAGATAAGAGGCGATCAGATCAAAGATGAGGTATGGCAGACAAAGTTTAAACCGCATTTGGTGTGGGAAACAGTCACCAGCCACAGCCACGTGGATGGCTATTCGTCAGGAGAGGGACACACCGATTCATCAGGCAGAGGCAGCACCAGCTTTGAAAGTCAATCGCTCAGCCCGAACTCCGGGCTGTTTTTTCAGGATGTGCTGGGGATTTCCAGCGGCGAAGGGGAATCGATAAGCTTTGCTTCCTCAGATTCATCATTTGAAACAACATCCGGAGCGGACGGCTACACCGAAACGCGGGTACCCACGACGCAGTACGAACAGTTTAAAGAGCTTACCAGCCGCACCTATTGGACACCGGAAGAATTAATTGAAAAATATATCGCCTGGATCAAAGGGCAGACCACGCGGCATGGACAGCTTAAAACCGGCACAAAGGGACCGATTGCCACGGTTACACCGTGGATCGAAGATGTGAAAGTCAGGCAGATCGATGTGCAGAAATCGAAGGAGAAAATACTCTCAATCTGTGCCAGACCAGTCGGAGAAGTGGATAAAGAGCTGGCAGAAAGACAGCGAGTATTATTGGGAATGCCGGCAGCTCAGCCACTGGATTTAAGTTCAGCAGATATTGAAGAAGCGGAGTTTGAGGAAATTCCAGAAGAGACACAGCCGAAGAAAAAACGAAAGATTAGATATCGAGAGTAGGGGAGTGTATGCCACGAGCAGCGAGCACCACCGGAAAATTAAAGGTGGTGATTCAGCCGAGAGATATTCGTATTTTCGAATTGCTTTATGATTTTCGGCTATTAACGGCAGATTCAATTGCGCAATTAGCCGGACCGGTGGAAGAAAAGGTTGCCAGAGATCAATATCGGTTCAGAGGCGGCAGAGAGGCGATTATAAAGCGGTTGAAGCTGTTAAGCAGGGCAGAATATATTAACTGCATTAAAAAGCCCGGACAGAAGTATATTTACACCCTGGCAAAGAAAGCCGCCGATGTGTTAGCCCAGCAGCAGGGAATTCCAATTGAAGAGCTGAATAAATGTCTCGACCTGCAGAGGCGAAGCGAGCGCTATTTTGAGCACGCACTGATGGTTTCCGAATTTCACACCATGCTGGCGCTGGCAGTTGCCCAAAGACCAGGACTCAAATTACTAAACTGGCTCAATGCCAGTGAGCAGCTCGATACGTATGTTTCTATTCCACCGGAAATGCTCACGGAAACTGTGCGTCCCTGGAAAGCCCAGGATCAGGTGAATTTAAAATTGCCTATTTCCCCGGACGCGGTTTTCGGGTTAGAGGATGAGGAAGGCAAATTTTATTTCATGTTTGAAGCGGATCGAGCCACCATGTCCAATAAACGATTTTTACAGAAAATGACTGCCTATTATTATTTCTGGAAATTAGGACAACACAGTGATTGGAGCGCTAAAAACCGCATTAATCCCGATGGAGAGGCAATAAAGCACTACCGGGTTATTACTTACACTACATCAGCAAAAAGGCAGGAGAATTTAGTAAATACCACTTTGCAGGCAATGCCTGCCGGTGAGGAATTGGAGATGTTTTGGTTTACGAATCAGGAGATGGTTGATCCTGAAAAGCCTGAAATAATTTTGAAACAGATATTTTCGATTGCGCGGGGAGATGAATTAGATCAAATGTACAGTATTTTGGAATAGATAAGATGAAGAATCAACAAAGGGAAAAACCTAAAATCTTCTTAAGCTATGCTCACGAAGATATTGGTATGGCAAAGAAAATTTACAATGATCTGCAACGCTTTGGTTTAGATGTTTGGATTGACTGTGAAAGTCTTTTGCCTGGTCAACAATGGAAGGTGACTATTGAAAAAGCCATAAAAACAAGCCAATATTATCTACTATTGCTCTCCTCTCATTCAGTGACCAAGCGCGGCTTTATTCAAAAAGAAATGAAAGTTGCTTATGAGGTTTTTGAACAGTGTTCAGAAGATGATATCTACATTATTCCAGTCAGATTGGACGAATGTGAACCTTCTTTAAAAATAAGTGAAATTAATTGGATTGATGTTTTTCCCGAAAGTAAATATGCAGAAGGTCTCAAGAAAATATTAAAAGTGGTAAATCCTGAAGGTCTTATTTTGAGGAGCGAGGCAGTCGCATTATCTGAAGGAGATGCTGCTGAGATGATTAGAAAATTCGGTTTCTTTGATAGAAGAAAGAATCCCGAAAGTATAGTTTTTAACCATAAATATATAACAAAAACAGGACAGGAGGATAATATAGTTATTGATAAAACAACGGGATTAATATGGCAGCGGGGTGGTTCATTAGAGGAAATGCAGCGTAAAAAAGCAAAAGTGTATTATATAAAAAACCTTAATAAGAATAAATTTGCTGGATATAATGATTGGCGGCTGCCGACGCTGGAAGAAGCGATGAGTTTAATGAGGCCGGAAAGGAATAATGTTAAATTGTTCATTAATTCTGTTTTTGATTTTACACAATATTGGATTTGGACTTCTGATTTAGATCAAGACAAGTCTGCATGGGTTGTCGATTTCAGTAATGGCGATTGCTTTCCGGCCAGCGCTAGCGTTCATTTCTATGTTCGAGCGGTTCGTTCCATAAATTAATTTTTTGAACTGAGAGGAAAGATATCATGAATCTAGATTTTCTGATATTCATTCTTATTAGTCTTGCAACTGTTATCGCTATAGCAATTTACAATAGATACGAATCTTCATATAAAATAGAATCATTTTGGAAAAGATATCGAATTTTGATTTCTATTATAATGACATTTCTTTTTACTATTTTTGTTATATCTGGTCTGTTTTATGTTGAAGTTATGAATGAAGACCATTTATATATTATTACTTTTTTATCCTTACTAATAGTAGGTTGGTTTTTCTTGTGTGTGATTTTACTACAAATTATTGAATGGATTCAAAGAAAAATAAAAGAATTTTATTATACTAATTTATTTGATAACATTTTGGTAATATTTATAGTTGTGATTGTACTATTTGCATTGAGCTTAATTTTATTGAATGATTCTTTATCTAGTAAAAGATTCAGGTCTGAGTGTAAATACTTAACTAAAATTGAAGTTACTAATATGATTAAAAATAAAAAATTTTTTGATAGTAAATTGAATAAAAGTGGTGACGGTTTTAGAAATGAATTTATTTATTATATAAATCAAAATGTCATTGTGGATTCTGCATCGGGCCTAATGTGGAAGCAGGGCGATTTTTCGGAATATTCGGAGTTTGAAGGTGCGAAAAATTACGCCGTAAGACTTCACTATGCCGGATATGATGACTGGCGATTGCCGACGCTGGAGGAGGCGATGAGTTTGATGGAGCCCCAAAAGAATAATAAAGGATATCATATCAATCCAAGTTTTAGTTCAAAACATACTTGGATATGGACGTGTGATCAGGTTATGGATAGTTCTCAGATATTTAAAGCGTGGATAGTTTATTTTAAAGAAGGTTATTGCGATTGCAGCAATCTAGGTGTCAGTAGTTGTGTTTGGACAGTACGTTCTATACAGCCACCGATAGAATGATTTAAAATAGAACAAATTTATTTTAAGGAGCAATTATGCCTGAAATAATTTCAGCTCTGATTGGAGCTTTTGTTGCCCTGTTAACCTGGGGATTATCTAACAAAGAAACAAGAGTGTGGATGGCAAAGCGCTTAGTTCGCATATTGGGCAGTTTGTTGATTATTACTATTTTTTCATTAATTGCGTACCTTTGTTTTCAACAATTTGAGATACGAAAATTAAAAAACACGATCCAAACTCAGAAAGATGGAAATAAAAATGTAGCTATAGATATTCTTGTTGACAATCTTGCTGAAGAAAGAAATAAGTATAATTTTGCAAAGGACGAAATTGAGGAATTGAGCAAAGAAAAAGATAGTTTAAGTGTTAAAATTGACTCAAGAGAAAATGAATTATTTCAGCTTAAAAGTCAATTGTATGAACTTCAAAAACAGCGCCTGCAAAATCAAGCAAAAATTATTTCTTTAAAAAGAAAAATAAGTGAAAAGGAAAATGAAATTAAAATTCTTAAAAACAAGGAAAAGCAACTAACGACTGACCTGCAAAAAGCACAAACCAGACTTAAAAATTTAGAAGATAATATTGAGACTTTGCAAAAAGAACTTATGAAGGAAAAGGACAAATATATACAATCATTGGAAAGAGTTGCTTCGCTATTTGAATCCGGCACTAAAGATACAACAGCATCAGACTCTTTGCGCAAAGTAATTACTTGGTCTGCCGATAAAAAATATCTTGCGATAATGTATTCTGCCGGAAATATTGGTGATGTTTCAATTATTGATATATCCTCTCAAAAAGAAGTAAAAAAAATTCCGATTGAGAGAGGATATAATCAAATAAAATTTTCAAAAGACGGGAAGAAAATAGTTGCTGATGATGATACTTTGGAAATAGTAAAAAAATTGCCACCTAAACCGAAACCAAAAAAACAATTTGAAATAAAGAAAAACGAAAGTAAAAGTGATACTAGCAGCATTGATAAGAAGAAACAAAATTGGCCTACAATTTATTTGCGGAGCACAGCTGAAAGCCTCTCTGAAGAAGAGGTAAAAGTTATGATTAAAAAACATGATTTTTATGATAAGCGATTCAATAAAAAAGGGATGGGTCTCAAGGGTCATTCGTTGGGAAGTATTGATGACTACGCATTTGGTTGGGTTTTAGATAAAGCTACTGGATTAATGTGGCAGAATGGTGGATCTTCGGAAACCATGAATTATGAAAGCGCAAGAAAATATATAACTCAACTCAGACAAAAAAAATACTTTGATGGGTTGCAATACATTCCTTGGCGGTTGCCGACGCTGGAGGAGGCGATGAGTTTAGTAGAGCCAAAAGAGAATAAAGATGGTTTATTTATTAACCGAATGTTCAGTGACAAGCAACAAAATATTTGGACATGTGATCGATGCGCTGAGGACTCTTTGATTTGGACTGCCCTTTTTTCATTGGGTGGTTGTTCTATCAATTCACCAAGTAATGAAAAAATGTTTCACGTTCGTGCGGTTTTTTATTATGGGATCAATGAAGACTTTGAATTATTAGAATTACCCCCACCCCCACCACCCTCTCCTAACAATGAAGATCCTGTTTTTGTTCCTTATGATGAGCCGCCAGAGCCTATTGGGGGATTCGCTGCAATACAACGAAATCTCAAATATCCGGAGGCTGCAAAAGAAAACGGCGTGGAAGGACGCGTTATGGTACATGTCCAGATTGATGAAGAGGGGAACGTTGTTAATACAAAAATTTTAGTTTCACTCAATGATAAGGAATGTGACGAAGCTGCAATTGCAGCTATTCGAAGCGTTGTATGGAAGCCTGCACTACACCGCGAAAAACCAGTTAAAGTTTGGTGTGCTATACCTGTTGTATTTAAAATCAAGTAACTACGAAAGGTTTGAAGCTATAAAATATTGTTAGAATTTCCCTCAACTTCTCTGAATTATATCACAGAGTCTCCGTGGCTGTGCAAGGTGCTTCCCGAAGGGAGCTCCACCTTGACAGCCACTCCATCCCTCTGTGCTTCATTCAAAGCGAAGTTGAGGTTGCTTCAGCCTTAGCTTCCATAAAGGTCGATTAATTCCTAAATCCAGTGAGACATATTCAATCTTGCTGGTTTTTTAATTTCTTATGTCTTACCAAGACGAACTTGCCCAACAGGTCAAAGAGCTGTTCGATCAGGCGAAGGACGAAACAGACCTTCAGGAGAGGGTCATAACCTTCGTTCAAGCCAGAACGAAACAATCGTTCATCAACGGTCTTAAAGCTGCCCGATCAAGGCAAAACAAGCCAAAAGGTCGAAAGACTTCATAGTCTTACTATCTTAATACGCTTAACCAGAAAGCCCTGTTATCCAATCCCGGAGCAGGGCTTTTTGGGTTTAAAGAAACATATGGGTCAATATTTCAGACCAATTAACTTAGACAAAAAGGAATATGTCTGCCCTTGGGAAATTGGTGGTGTCGCGAAGCTCTGGGAATGGTGCGCTAATTGTTATGCTGGCATCTTTCCTTTCCTGATGCGTAAAAGTAATGAAAGCGGTGGTGGCGATATACATAAAGATTATGCAACAGCAGGAAGATGGGCAGAAGATAGAATCGCATTAGTTGGTGATTATGATGAAAGCAATCTCTGGAACATAGCAGAAAACGAATATGAAGACATTAGCGAACAACTGGTGAAAGATTATAATGACTTTATTGGAGATGATGGGTTGAAATTGACATATAAACAAAAATAAAAACTTAATTTTCTTTTACTGTCCACTGGACTCAAAATCCAGCGGGCAGGATAAAGGGAATTAACATTAAATTAATTGACTATTCCAATTTTTTTGTTATCTTATAAAGAGACAATATATTTAATAGCTATATGTCCTATTCTACAGCTACCAAGTTAATAAGTATTCAATCGAGGCGGTTTAATATGCTTAAAATCAAAGAACAAGCGAAAAAGCGATTTTTTGAATTGGTTGATAAAATTCAACAAGCGAATAAAAATATCCCTTCCGAACAAATCGAAAAAGATGTCGCCCAAGCCGTAGCAGAGGTTAGACAAAAGAATTATGATAAGGCAAACCGTAAATAGAAATGTATTATAAGTTACTTTTGAAATCAATATAATTGTAGCCCTTTAAAAGGGCTTTTTTGTTTAAAGGACATACAAAACGGGGAATTAACTCGGGTGCGTAGTTTCGAGTAGGTTTTTTGTCTAATATTAGCCAAAAAATTTTATGCAACAAATTTAATATTTTCCTTGACTTTTATAAAAATTTTCAATTTATTTTAATACCTGTTGATACTATTTGAAATTAGATTGCAACAAAGGAGTAGTTTTAGATGCCTATTCAAATCAATGGACAAAAATTTTATCGAACCAAAGAGGCATTGGATAAGATTGGAATAAGCAGACCGACCTGGTTTAGATGGGTTCGGGATAATGTGGTGGAAGATGTAAAGCATACGGATCGACGTGGGTGGCGTTTGTTTACGGATGATGATATCCAGCGGCTTAGTAATTTTGCCAATTCGGTACAAATTAAACCAGAACAAAAAGAATTAAACCTTAATCGATAAAAATGACTCATTTCAATTTGACATGTTGTACAATTTGATCTATGCTTATATTGATGTGAATAATTTAATTTTTCTATGATTAAAATTGTTAATACAACAGAAGCCAGAAATAATTTTGCTCAAATTTTAGAACATGCATATTATAAAAAAGACAGCTATGTGGTCCAGAGAAGGGGACGCCCATACGCGTTGGTCATAGGGCTTTCAGATTATAATAAAGTGATGAAAATTGCAAGACAGTTGGATAGAGAAACTTAATATTATTTAAAAGATGAATGTCAATAATAGAAAAGCGTTAATAGCCAAGCAAAAGGTCTTTGAATTTATCCGGGAATTG
>WJKD01000715.1 GCA_014729315.1 Promethearchaeota archaeon
AAAACCAAATACACCATTACTTACAAATTGACTGACCGGCCTTGCGTAACCCCCTACAGCTTCAACCAAAGCCTCCTGATCAATCGCAAGTGAGATTGCTTTTCGCCTTTTTACGTCACCTAGAATTTCTGAATTAACGTCAAAAAGAATGAATTGAACCTCCAGGGTCGGAACAGTTTTTATTTCAAAACCTCGTTCTTCAATAGTGGAAACCACATCATAAGGAACAAAAGCCAACAAATCTCCTTCTCCGCGCAAAAACATATTTACCCGTTCCGATTTATCTACACGCGAATACATCTCGACAGAATCAAACTTGGATACTTCCCCCCAATAATCGGAAAATTTTTCAAAAACCATTTTTTGCTCTTCGGAATCCCACGAAGAAAACTTATAAGAAGCCGTTCCCACAGGCGGATATATTTCTTTCTCTTCAGCCTTTTCGGATGGAATAATCAAAACTTTTGACAATTTTTGTAACAATAAAGGATCAGGTTCCTTTGTATTAATCCTAAATCGTAATTCATCCAAAACATCGATACTTTCAACAGTTTCCATAGCTCCTGCAAGCTCAGATTTCGATAAAGTGGAAGCTCTGTTCAGACTCTCAACAACATCTTCAACATCAAATTTACTTCCGTCATGAAAAACCACATTAGGCCTGAGTCTGAATTCCCAAGTTGTATCATCAATAATGCCCCATGAAATCGCAAGAGAAGGCTGCATATTAAGATCTCTATCCGGTTTAACCAACGATTCATAAATATTTACAAGCCTTTGCCTTGTAACAGGATCCGCCGCAGTCGGCTCCAGAGTATCAGGCTCTTCCGGATAAATAACCCTTAAATCTTTCAATTTTGTTAATTCCTCTTCTTCAGCGCCAAAAACAAGCTCATCAATATAATTTATTACTTTTTCGGCCTCCTTTTTGAAAAATAACTGGCTTGAAACAAATAAAAATAACGAGACAAAAAGACCGTAAAATATAATCCGCAAAATTTTTCCTAATATTTTCTTCATTTAAGTACAGAAAAATCCCAATATTATAGCATAAAAAAGCGTTCCAAACAAGAAATGAAAAACTAAACCTATAACTTTCTCAAAGTATCTCTAATTCCTCTTTCAAGCCTGCTGTTGCCCATTTTTTTTGCCAGACCAAGCATTTTTCGATAAGTAGACTTGTGTCTTCTGGCTGCTTTTACAGTTTTTACTCCGGAAACTTTTTTTGCAAGATTTTTGTACATCTTTGCATAACAAGATTTTTTCATCTTTTCCTCGCCAAGTACCGAAAAGATACTCAAAGCCTTATCGAGAATATCTTCATTGTAATAATACACCCCCTCATTATATTTCACGTTTTTCTCAAGATCCCTATCACCGCTCCTGCCCGCAAAATAATAAGCTTTTGAAAAATTATTGTTTTTCATGTAATAAATCGCCGCATTTCTATAAGCTCTCCTTAAGGCTTCTCGATCCCCCGCTTTGGAATAATAAAAAATAGCAGTATCGAAATCATTGGCCATCATAGCCCCTCCAGCCAGATTTCTGTACGCAATATTTAAATTTTTAGCTACCAGCGGCTTGAGACTACTGACGGCATAAGCCAGTTGAGCACTTTTAACCATTACCCTTGAAGAAATGTTCTGCAATTCCTCTCTGTAATCAGTTAAATCAAGTAAATTGGTGGATATTATTTCAGTTACAGGCAGTATCTGATCTTTTTCTCTATATTTTTGAAACATTCCATGAGTTGCCTCAATGTCAATTCCTCTGAAATGAAGACAAACATGTTCAGGTAACAATTTTATTTCAAGATCATCAATAGAAAACCTAAGAGAAAACAAATAAATATAAAGAGTTACTATCTGGTTACAATCCCCTTCAAGCTTATTTTTATTGGGATCACGAAGAAGTTTTCCAAAACTTGCGGTTTTAATGTATTTGTAATAAAGCCCCGGTTTTAAAAACTGCATAATCTCATAAAGATATTTTATTTTGTCTTCATCCCCTGTCGGAAATTGTAATCCTTTTTCGGAAAGTTCTTTTTTTAAATTATTAATACTACTCTGTTTTGCAGAAGAAAATTCCTGAAATTTTTTAACAATAATATTTGCATTTTCATACATATTTTTTCTGGCGCCCTTTGAAAGGTATTTATATCCTTTATATTTTTTTTCCAGCCAAATATTAACTACAATCAGATTTTTCTGCATCAGCTTTAGAAGATTTTTATTAATATCTGCAATACTGTCGGTGGATTTTATATTTTTAAAAAACTTATCGACTTTCTTTTCAAAAGAATTTGCATATCTCGAAAACAATCTAAAAAACCATTTTAAATATTTAAGCATAGCAAATATTACTTCCTTTAATTATACCATAGATAAACAGCTTAAAAAACTACTTGTCCTTCTTCAATACAGCCAAAAAAGCTTCCTGTGGAAGTTGAACTTTACCAAATTTTCTCATTCGCTTTTTCCCTTTTTTTTGTTTATTTAAAAGTTTATTTTTTCTTGTTACATCGCCGCCATATAATTTAGCAGTTACATCCTTACGATAAGCAGGAATTGTTTCTCTCGCTATGATTTTACCTCCTATTGCAGCCTGAATCGGAATTACAAAATTTGCTTTTGGAATTAATTCTTTCAGCTTTTTTGTAATATTTTTGCCTGCGCTATAAGCATTATTCCTATGTACTATCAAAGAAAGCGCGTCGATTTTTTCACCGGCAACCAATATATCCAGTTTTACAAGATCCTCCTCTCTATAATTAAGATGCTCGTAATTCATTGAGGCGTAACCGCTGCTTACACTTTTCAGCATGTCGTAAAAATCGACAACTACTGACGCAAGAGGCATTTCATATATCAAAAACACACGATTTTTATCCAGATACTGTATATCTATCGATATTCCCCTGCTTTCCGAGCATAGCGTCATAATTGACCCTATGTATTCTTTTGGAACCAATATTTCAACTTTTACCCACGGCTCCTTTATCAATTCAATTTTTGAGGGATCAGGAAGCTCACTGGGACTCGATATAAGTTTCTCATTCCCCTCTTTATTCACAGTAATATATGAAACTGACGGTGCTGTTACAATAAGATCAAGATCATATTCGCGTTCAAGCCTTTCCTGGACAATTTCCATATGAAGAAGCCCCAAAAAGCCGCATCTAAATCCATGCCCAAGAGCAATAGACTGTTCCGGTTCAAAGGAAAGAGAACTGTCATTTAACTGCAATTTTTCAAGAGCATCACGAAGTAAAGGATAATCATCCGCTTCGGTACAAAAAATTCCCGCAAAAACAAAAGGTCTTATCACATGATACCCTGGAAGAGGCTTTGCATTCTCCAAATTTATTTTTTCTTTTCCGGCTTTCCAGATAGTATCACCAACTCTGGCATCTCTAACACTCTTCAATCCTGTCACAATATAACCGACCTCTCCCGAATGAAGTCTTTCACATGGAGTATATTTTGGTTTAAAATACCCGATTTCCAAAACATCCATCTTTTTTTTCGTATTTAATAGATAGACACTATCACCTTTTTTAACAAAACCGGACATTAATCTCACAAACGCAACAACTCCTTTATATGAATCGTATATCGAATCAAAAATTAAAGCTTTTAATTCTGATCCATCATCAGCTTCAGGCGGAGAAGGAATTTTTTCAATCACTGCCTTTAACACCTCCTCAACATTTGTCCCTTCTTTTGCTGAAACAGCCAATATTTCATCTTTAGAAACACCCAATGAATTCATAAGTTCATTTGATCTTTTTTCAATATCCGCGGACGGAAGATCTATCTTATTTAACACAGGAATAATTTCCAGATTATGATCCATTGCCATATAGCAATTCGCCAAAGTCTGAGCCTCAATACCCTGTGTTACGTCTACAACCAAAATTGCTCCTTCACATGCCGCAAGACTTCTCGAAACTTCATAAGAAAAATCAACATGCCCCGGTGTATCAATAAGGTTTAATATATAGTCCTTCCCTTCATAATTCCATTCCATTCTGACAGGTTGTAATTTTATTGTAATACCTCTTTCCTGCTCCAGTTCCATAATATCAAGAAGTTGACCATGTTTCATGTCACGTTTTTCAATAGTCTTCGTAATTTCCAGAAATCTATCGGCAAGTGTCGATTTTCCATGATCGATATGCGCGATAATACAAAAATTTTTGATATTTTTCTGATTCATAAAATTATTTTTATCAGGATTTATTCTAACAAATAAAAAACACCGAAAACAGGGATATTGATAAAACGGCCATTTTATGTTAATATTATAAGATTAAAAAAAAAGAAAAATAAAAATAAAATGCAGTACAAAGTTCCGCAGGATGTACAACGAGAAGATACTATTATCGGACCACTGACTCTCAAACAATTAATAATTTTGGGAGTTGGCGGAGGTATCGCGTATGGAATTTACGTTAGCCTTGCAAAAGCCTACTTCATTGAAATATGGCTTCCGCCTGTTGGAATTATCGCTGCTTTAACCCTGGCTTTCGCATTCTTAAAAATACATAATTTACCATTTTATATGTTTTTAATGAACTTTATAGAGCATCATATGCTTCCAAAAAAAAGGTTCTGGATACAAAGGTCTGCGGAACCTTTTATTTCCTCATTCCAAAAGAAAAAAGAAAAACCCAAAAAAGAAAAACCTGAAACCAAAAAACAAAAACCGAAAAGTATAAAAGAACTAACAAAAGTTCTTGATACTCATGGTGAAACAACCAAAAAAGAAAAAACCGGAGAAAAAACAGAAACAAAAAAGCTTTCAAAAGAAGAAAAGAGAGAAGAGCTACAAAAAATAATCAATCAAAACTATAAAAAATAAAATTATGGGATTACTGGATTTTATTGCTCCAGGCAAAAAAAACAGGGCTAAATCAACAACAAGCACTCAAACGCACCTCAGAATAGGAGAAATACACGACAATACTCTTGTGCTAAAAAACGGGGGCATTAGAGCGGTGCTAAAGACAACCAGTATTAATTTTAATCTAAAATCGGAACAGGAACAGGAAGCCATAATCCGTTCATATCAGGGATTTTTAAATTCTCTGGAATTTCCAATTCAAATACTTATCAAATCAAAAAAACTAGATATTGACGATTACATCGAGCAGGTAAGAAAATTAGGAGACGCACAGGAAAACAAACTTCTTCAGGAACAGACATATGAATATGCCCAGTACGTGAAAAGATTGGTCGAATACGCCGACATTATGGAAAAAGAATTTTATGTCGTTGTTCCCTACGATCCAGGAAGAGCTCACAGTACAAATGCAATACAATCATTCTTTCAAAGACTTTCTCCAAAAGACACATACGCAGATATAAAAAAAAGACATGCCGAATTTGAAAATCTCAAAAAAAACCTCAACCAGAGAATTAATATAGTAAAGGCGGGACTTGAAAACTGCGGCTTACAAACGAAACGACTAAATACGCAGGGATTAATTGAACTATTCTATAACTGCTACAATCCCGTAATTTCAAGAAGCGCAAAAGTTAAGGAAGTAGAAAATTTGACTGTAAAAACAGACGAAGAAAAAAAAGAAAAATAGTAAATAAAAATAAAAGGCATTATCTTGGCAGCGACCTACTTTCCCACGGCAAACCGCAGTAACATCGGCGAAGACAGGCTTAACTGCTGTGTTCGGGATGGTAACAGGTGTACCCCTGTCTCTATAACTGCCAAGATAATACCTTTTATTAAGCAATTTTCAATTTCTTCCACTAATCACTAGTCGAAGTAAAGATTCTCTATAAAATAAGTCAATGACCTATTAGTACTGCTCGACTAAACACATCGCTGTGCGTATATCTGCAGCCTATCAACCCTGTAATCTTCAGGGAGGTTCATGGGGATATTTAATCTTAGGAATGGCTTCCCACTTAGATGCTTTCAGCGGTTATCCATCCGAACATAGCTACTCTGCAATGCCGTTAACGCGACAACAGATACACTAGAGGTTCGTCCACCCCGGTCCTCTCGTACTAGGGGCGGCATCCTTCAAATATCCTTCGACCGTGGAAGATAAGGACCGAACTGTCTCACGACGTTCTGAACCCAGCTCGCGTACCCTTTTAATTGGCGAACAGCCAAACCCTTGGGACCTTCTCCAGCCCCAGGATAGGACGAGCCGACATCGAGGTGCCAAACAGATCCGTCGATATGAACTCTTGGGATCTATAAGCCTGTTATCCCCAGGGTAACTTTTATCCGTTGAGCGATAGCACACCCACGTGTCACTATCGGATCACTAACACCTGCTTTCGCATCTGCTCGACTTGTAGGTCTTGCAGTCAAGCTCCCTTATGCGTTTACACTATCACGCTGATTTCCATCCAGCGCTAGGGAACCTTTGCGCGCCTCCGTTACCTTTTAGGAGGCGACCGCCCCAGTCAAACTACCCACCTAACAATGTCCTTGATACCAGATTAATGGCGCAAGTTAGATCCTAAGCATAGCAAGGGTGGTATCTCAAGGGCGACTCCACCTGGACTTACGTCCAGGCTTCAAAGTCTCCCACCTATCCTGCACAAGCCATACCCAGAATCAATGTCAAGTTATAGTAAAGCTCCATGGGGTCTTTCCGTCTTTCCACGGTTAACTGGCATTTTTACCAGTTCTGCAATTTCACCGAGTCTACTGCCGAGACAGTTTCCACATCATTACACCATTCGTGCGGGTCGGAACTTACCCGACAAGGAATTTCGCTACCTTAGGACCGTTATAGTTACGGCCGCCGTTCACCAGGGCTTAGATTCAGAGCGTGAACCCTTCCTCGTAACCTTCTGGCACTGGGCAGGCGTCAGCCCCTATACATAGTCTTACGACTTAGCAGAGACCTGTGTTTTTGGTAAACAGTTGCGTGGAATCTTTCGCTGCGGCCAGAACTTCTATTCCGAAGAGTAAAAGCACTGGCAAGGTTTATCCCGAAGTTACACCTGCTGTTTTGCCGAGTTCCTTAGCAGTAGTTTTCTCGATCACCTTGGTCTACTCGACCTACCCACCAGCGTTGGTTTGAGGTACGGAAACCTGATTTTCTCGTTACCGAGGTTTTTCTCGTCAGTTGAAATCTTTAGAATCTCCCCCGCAAAGCGGGAGCATTTTACATAACTGCTCGCGAACCTCAAGAGATTTACTTCAAGAGGCATAAACTAACAGCTTGTACGTGAATTCATTAACACGCTCTAAATATCCAACCGCGTTACCCCTGAACTAGCGCCACTTTCAGTCCACGGAAATCTTCTTTCTCAAGCCGAAGCTGTCAAAAGTCGATATCCATTTCCCTCCAGTATTGCTCTGGCGAAAATCAAGTTGTACAGGAATATTAACCTGTTGTCCATCGGCTACGCCTTTCGGCCTCACCTTAGGCCCGACTAACCCCAAGCCGATTAACGTTGCTTGGGAAACCTTGGGTATTCGGTGTTCGGGTTTTTCACCCGAATTACGTTACTTATGCCAACATTTTCACTTCCTGCCGCTCCACAAAATTTCTCAATTTTGCTTCAGCACAGACAGGAACGCTCCTCTACCGCGATCTATTACCGAAGTAATAGACCACCCGCATCTTCGGTTAAAGCTTTAGCCCCGTTATATTTTTGGCGCGAGATCACATAGACCAGTGAGCTGTTACGCACTCTTTAAAGGAATGGCTGCTTCTAAGCCAACCTCCTGG
>WJKD01000716.1 GCA_014729315.1 Promethearchaeota archaeon
CGGACAACACTATTGGATATGGGCTTTTTCTTGGCATATATTCCCTCAAGTATTATTGAAATATATGCCATATTATACATAATTTTTTTATTAAAATCAAGCATTATATACGTCACTGTAATTATGAAATAGACCACTAAGGGTGAGAAGAATAAGATTTCTAAGGAAAATCTTACATGGAATCCTAAAGACCTCAATTGGGAAAATATTGGATATGCTTCTATTGGATTACATTCCGTATTCCGATCATGTATGCCTACTCCAATATTTATCAAAGCAATGCCAACTGAGGAAGAAGTTAAGAAAATATTAAATGAAATTTTAAAATCAATTGCTGAGAGACAACTTGATGACAAAGAATTCAAGGAACTAGTTACCGCAAAAGAAAAAATTGAAGAGTTACAAAGTAAAATGTATAAACCAGAGATAATAGATGAATACGAGTCTTCAATTAATGAATACTTTAAAAAGCTATTTCCCGATACAAGCATCAAAATTGTTGATACAAAATCCAGATTAATTTGGACTGAAAATAAGCTGGGTAAAGAATTTGATGTTGAATTTAAGAAAATGCTTGCGAATGGTAAAATTGACGAAAATATTCCATGCAACATAGATAAAATTGGTCATGGAACCATTCGAACGGCTATTTTCACTCTTCTCCTAATGAAAGATATAGCGGAAGAATTTGAACGTAAAGCCGGACGAAAAGATTACATTGTACTATTCGAAGAACCTGAGCTATTCTTATATCCAAAAATCATAAAAGAACTGCGAGGTTTGATCTACCAAGTAAGTGAAGATGATTTGCCATACCAAATATTATGCGCATCCCATTCACCTCAAATGATTGATATTTCAAAAACAAAATCTTCCATTATAAGATTGACAAAATCCGAAAATAAGACGAGATTGCACCAGATTAATGACAAATTTCTAAAAGAAGCAAAAGACATAAAAACTGATGAAGAATTACGTCAAGCAATGTATGAAGTTTTAAGATTCAATCCTTTTATATGCGAGTCTTTTTACTCTGACGAAGTGATTTTAATTGAGGGTCCAACTGAAGAAATAATAATTAGAGCATTCTTACAACAAGAAAATTCAAACAAGGATATTTTTATTCTCAACTGTGGCTCAATAACGAATATACCATTTTATCAAAAAATATTCTCAAAATTTGCAATCAAATATAATATCATCTGTGACACTGATAATGTTCCCATAATCAATTATGATGGTAATGGAAATCCTAATTTTAATGCTAACATTCAGGGAAGTATTTCAAAACAGTTTAATTTAGACAAAGCAAAAGACATCCCCAATACTGGTATCTTTCGAGTCCATCATCCTACTTTTGAACCAGCTCATCAGGCAGATGAAATAGCTGATTTTTTGAAATTCGAAGAAAAAACACCATATGGTAAACCGTACAATGCTAATTTATATTGGCGTGACATTTTATTACCTCATCTAGCTTCTCCAGAAATTGAAATAGTTCCGATCATAAAATATTTGAGGGAAATAATATCAAATTAAAAAGCACAACCATTAAATGTAGTCGATTTTGATAGTCGAGCGATTTAGCGAGCTTACAAGTTAATTTAAATATTAATTTCATAAATTTATTTTGATGCTTTTGCAGCGGCTGAATTTGTAATAAACTAAAAAAGAGGATATTTCAATGGCAAGAACTCGTAATCTTTTTATTTCACATTCGTGGGCATATTCGGATGCTTACGATCGATTTTGTGATTTATTAAACTCGGCAACAAATTTTAGCTACAGAAATTATTCCGTTCCCAGAGATAATCCAGTTCACAATGCACCGACCTCCCAAGCGTTGTATGATGCAATAAAGCAAAAGATAACATTCTGTGAAATAGTTATTATTATGGCTGGTAAATATTCCACTTATAGCAAATGGATTCAAAAAGAGATTCGAATTGCAAAGGTTGATTTTAACAAGCCAATACTTGCAGTTAAACCATGGGCAAATACCCAAACTTCATCACTAGTAATTCAAAATGCTGACAGAATTGTATCTTGGAACACTAGTTCAATAGTATCGGCAATCAGGGAATTGACCTAATGAGTCAAGAAAATATTAAATTTAAAAATTACATAGAACAACATACAAGTCAAAGCCTTGAAACAGTCGATCAATATATCTCAATCTATAAGATATATCTTGAAATGGCAGATAGAATAAGTTCTAGAAGAGAAAGAACCAATTCATTTTTCTTGTCAATCAATACGGCGATAATTGGTTTTATTGGATATTTGACTGGAACTGACAAAATATCTGGTGACTATATCTTATTTTCTCTAGTTGGATTATCAGGTATAGTTCTTTCATTTCTATGGTATCGAATAATTCGTTCATATCGAGATATTAATAATGCAAAGTTTAAAATAGTCCATGAAATCGAGCAAAAATTACCATTAAGACCATTTGATGCAGAATGGGAAGCCGTAGGAAGAGGAAAAAACAGAAAGTTATACCTTCCATTTACACATATTGAAGTTTTTATCCCTTGGATATTTGTTAGCTTTCATATAATTCTTACAGTTAGAATTTTAATCCTATTTTGTTTCAAGTAGAATATTTAAATTATGTTTAAACTCTGCTGATCTCATCAACTTAGTTTTTTGATTGCTTTTCTGGAAAATAAAATGTTTAGTTTTTCAAAAACGTAATCCATTGCTATTTATCAGTTAATTTGGTATTAGGAGTATATGTGAAAACCTTTGAAAAATGGGCAGACCGTCTATATACTGAAACTGATTTTGGTAGAAGCATAGCAACATCAGTAGCAGGAGTTATCGGACTTATAATATATTTATATTCTAGTGATTGGGTTATTGGGACCTTTTCTTCAATTATTTCCTTTCCAATTATTCGTCTCGTCTCAACAACGCTACATGAAAGGCTTAACCGTCGTAAGAAATGGTCGATTGAAAAAGAAGAAGCTGAGCATATTTACAATCACTTAAGTGAGGGAGAAAAAACAGTTGTTGAAACATTCGTTAAGGCTGGAGGAAGTGTGCTCACGTTTTCTCAGATGAATAATCAGCCTGTGGCATCAGCGAGCGTTGAATCGTTAATTCACCGAAAAATAATATGGACTTCAATGACTGCCGATGGCATGAGAGAAACCTTTGTCCTTGATTCAACTATTTTTGATATTGGTAATCAACGGCTTAAATCAAAGGAAATTTCCTGAAAAGTGAATGTAGGGCGCAAACAATCGAGAAGGGAACTAATCTAAGATCCTCTGAATGTTGTCATCGTTAAACCAATTATGTAGCAACCATGTTCATCCAAGCCTCCTTTTTCAACAAGCGTTTAACAGTTCTTAAAGAGATTTACACTTAAATCAATTTTAAACATTCATGAAAGCCCCCAAAAATGAAACAACCAAAACTCTATCTGATTTTTCTATTACTTTTATCAATATCAATAACATGTAATCGAAACAGCACCAGCCCGGATGCCGGACATATTTTCACCGGAATCACCGAGACCACTGTCGATGGTGAGATCCTTTCCGAAGATCCTAATGACTGGAAGTGGGATGCTTCGGAGAAAGAAGGTGATGTGATTATTACCGGATCATATCGATTAAGACCTGCCTTTCCGAATCCGACTTATAATCTTCCTATGTTGTTCCAATTTGAAATACCGAAACAAACGTTCTGCAATTTTTATCTTGTGAACGAGAAAATGGATACGGTGAAAATATTCCATAGCGGACTCTTTGTAGCAGGATTCTTCTCTGTTACCTGGAAGTTGGATAATCAATCTGGTGAGAGATTACCTCCCGGAATGTACCGCTGCTTTTTTGAGATACCGGATACGACCATCACCGGGGATATTTTGATCAAGGATTATGTTACGATCAAAAATACAAAATACATAGACTATGCTGCTGAATATTATGATATCTCGAAATGGAAATCATGGTATTTGAATTTAACTCAAAGTGAACAAAATTCAGTTCGATTTATGGAGGATCCCATCATTAAAGATGAAAAATTTTATGAGGTTATAGGTAAAGTTAATGGCGCCATTGTGGGCTGGCAAGATGTTCCGGCTGACATTGAGTATGTTGAAATATTTACACAGGAGTCAGCTTATCGAGATGAGTACCGGAAGCTCTGGGCAGAGGGGCATAACTGATTAAAATATATATATGAATTGCATTCTTTTTAAAAAAAGAAAACGAATCGCATAGAACAACGCCACGCATTTACGCCGAAGGCGTTAAACAGCAGAGCCGGGGGTTGTGCTTTTCAACCCTCGGTATCGAAATATGAAAAACGGTGAACCCTGAAAGGGTTCTATAAAGAAATGTGGAATCCCGTTGGGATTCTCTTCTAATTTGGTGATTTGGTTACCCAGGGTGCCAAAAAAGCCGGCACCCTGGGCTTTGTTTTATTACGCTTTCAGCGTATTAAAAATTGCGAAATGTACCGCACGTGCGACGCACCTGTGAGGTGCACCGCACGTTGGCTGCCCCGAGAAAAAATAAATTATCAGAATTCCGGGGATCCGCATTGAACATGCCTTCCGTTTAGCAATGGCGAACGCCGAAGGCGTTTAACAGCAGAGCCGGGGGTTGTTCTTTGCAACCCTCGGTATCGAAAAATGAAAAACGGTGAATCCTGAAAGGATTCCATAAAGAAATGTTGAATCCCGTTGGGATTTTTTTCTAATTGGGTGATTCGTATCCCAGGGTGCCAAAAAAACCGGCACCCTGAGCTTTGTTGTATTACGCTTTCAGCGTATTAAAAAAACATCTCAAAGTGCGACGCATCTTTGAGGTGCGTCGCACGTTAGCTGCCCCGAGAAAAAATAAATTATCAGAATTCCGGGGATCCGCCTTGAACATGCCTTCCGTTTAGCAATGGCTAACGCCGAAGGCGTTAAACAGCAAAGCCGGGGGTTGTGCTTTTCAACCCCCGGTATCGAAATATGAAAAATGGTGAACCCTGAAAGGGTTCCATAAAGAAATGTTGAATCCCGTTGGGATTTTTTTCTAATTGGGTGATTC
>WJKD01000717.1 GCA_014729315.1 Promethearchaeota archaeon
ATCCCTCGAACGCGCCGACCATTCCGGTGTATTTCTGATTCACCAGCAGCGAATCCATCTGCCGGTCGATGCGATCCCGGATCTGCTCGTAATTTTCAGCTTCCTTGTCGATTTGATAGCGGGCGGTGGACAGCGAGTCATACGTTGCTTTATCCCACGGCGTAGGGACCGGCGTGCCTTCCTGCATCATATCTTCCCATTTGATATGCCCGTCCACGATGATGCCGACATTCGGCTCCCACGGATCGACGTCCTGCGGATAGAACTCGTTGTATGCCACGGAAGATGAATAATATTCATCGCCAAGCCCGCCAAAGGAATGCCCGAACTCGTGCACGAATACATAATCGTGCCACCAGGAGCTGTACTCTTTCGTATCGTGCGAATAACAAGTCGAATAGAGATTGTAAATACCACCGCCGCCATAACGGTCTGAATTAAAGATCAGATAGATTTGATCGTACGGAACCGCAGCCGCGACATTGCGAATGCTCTCATTATCGGTGCTCAGCACATAACGCGGGGAATCGAACGAATTAAAGGAGCATCCCAGCGCCGTCTTTTTCCAGACGTTCTTGCGCGGCTCGTCGATGCCCGAATCCAGCGACGGCACTTCGATTGCCCACACGTTGAAATCCTTCGCCCGAGCTTTGAATGGCTGCTCATCGAACAGCAGATCGACGAAGTGCTGCACCTCATCCCGGAATTGCTTCATATCGTCCGGCGTGTACCCATCGCCCAGAATGACAACATCCACCTTCTTTGCCGGATCGCCGTTGTCCTTGATGCGGTTGATCTTCAAATCAGCCACATGCCGTTCCCTGTTCACAAAGCGTGATTCGGGGTCGACTACCGTTGAGAAGACATTTTGGAACACGTTCTTTTTATCGCGGGCAGCGATCACCACCTGCACCTTGTTCTTCGGATATGGTAAAAGCACCGATTCATGAAACGTGCGGTAAATCCCGTTCGCTGCCTCGTCCGTGGTCTGCCATTCGCCGAACAGACTGGAAAATCCACGCGAGTAAATGAGCTGGTTCGTACTCAAATCGAATACTTTCACCATATACTTGCCAAAATTCAGCGTATCCACGAGATTGACTTTGCTGCCAGCCCACAATTGTTTTTCATAAATCAGAGACGCCGGCTCCTCGTAGACCACGTCCAGACTGATGATCTCCTGATCCTTCACGCCGGTATGATAAAAATCCATTCGCATGGTTTTATCCAGAAAATATTTATCAAAACGGATGGTTTGTTGTGAGTAGATATTGGTTTGAAAAAGAATCGCGCATAGAATAGTGATGATAATTATTTTTTTCACGTTGGTTCTCCTTAGTATTAATATGTAATGTCGGACGCTTTGTCATTAATATAAGAAAAGTTTTTCTTGAGGTAGATGTCATGTTGTGAACAGATATTGTTTATTCACGAGCCAAATTAATAGACTTTTCATATTCTTCTGCCCATTTTGTTAAATATAGAACATTATGCGCTGATAGTTCATTAATTTTACCATTGGCTTTATAAAATTCAAAAATATCAAATAGCTGACTACTTGGGATCAAGTCAAAAATTTCTTCGTCTAATTTTGTAATATCAGTACGCAAATTTTTTCGTGTAAACTCACTTAGAAAAGTATCAAAATCTTTAGAATTATCTTTGAATAATTTAAATAAATAATCATTCAATGTATAATCTAATGGATACCTCTCACCCTTTTTTTCGATAAAATCTGTTGCTTCGTGCCATCTCCATAGTAAGTTTGTTGGCACATCAAAAATATTTTTATCATAAATTGAATTTGAACTTTTGATTTTTTTACCTATTCTAGCTAAAAACTCTTTTACCATTTTGATTATAATTTTCTCATTTATTTTTAATTTATCTGGTGTTCTATCCGCATTTAATGAATAAAAGACTGCATTAGACGCGAACTCGTCGGAGTTGTCCCATTTCTGAAGTTCAATTAGTAGTGACTGATTGGCATTAGGCCTTTTGAGATAAGTCCAAGTCAAAAACGCAGCACGTGTTTTCTCACTCAACATAAGAAAACCGGGCAATTCGGAAAATTTTTTAGCTATAATTGAGATTGCTAACACCAGCTTGTAAGCTGTGTTTAAGTTTTTTTCAATTATCTTATCTTCAATCCAATCTAGCGACATGCGTCTAAATTCAATATTTGCAGTTCCAGGGGGAAAGATATTTTGAAGTAATTCCGTCAAGCTTATAATATTATCTTCATTTTCAAATTTTTGTAGTATATTGTCCTTTAGTTTTTTACTTGTAATGACTTCGATAGCATCATCTGGTGAAAAGCTATGGAAATATTTTGGAAAAATAAATGGATGAACTATGCGCTGTTTTTTTTCGATTTTATCTAAAATTAAATTTAGTTCATGTCTGAAATTGGTGAAGCCAGCTTGAGTGTAATTAAGAATAAATGGTATATGTGGACATAGAAATGATACAACATCCTTATCTTCATCTGTTATATTGTTTTTATTGAAAAAATTTTCATAGTCACTCTTTTCCTTATTTACCGCTGTTTTCACATCGATAATCCTATTAAATATTGAATTTGTTAACAGATATCTTGCAGATAAAAAATATTGATTTCTTCTAATTATATTAAACAATTTTAAATTCGAGGATTCAACAAATGACAATAGGATTAAATCTGGAATGAAGATATCTCTTTCTAATCTTAAAATATTAGATAAAAAGATTTTTTTAAATGCCTTGATTTTCCTCATAGTATTCAAAAAGTATGAAGCAAATCTATTAAGTTCATCATTCTCATTTTGTATATCATTAATAATTTCATTAAAATGCGCTGAATTTAACTTTATAGATTTCAATCCTTCATCTACTATTTTAATATACAAATCTTCTAAATTTGTTAACTGGGGCAGAAAGTATATGCGATTAAAATATTTTCCTAAGTAATCGTTGAGATTTTTATTCATTCGAATCAATCCTAGCGAATTCATTTACATAATTTTCAAGCGATTTTTGTTCAGATGTCAAAACAAGAACAATATTGCACATGTTACTTGTAACAAGTCTTAATAGCTTAAAGACTCCATCCATTTCCTTAGGAAGCAATCTGTCCATATCATCTATTAAAACTACTATTGTATAATTTAGTTTTGCTAACCATATCGAAAGTATTTTTAAATAATTCTCAATTTTCGGATTTGATAAGTATAAATTTTTAAAGGCACTTATTTTTATACCTTTGCCCATCGTGTTAACAATTGACTGGAATATATTAAACTTATCAATTAGTGGTAAATAATATTCTTTTTCAAGTTCTTCAAGTATAGAATGATAAAAATGAATAAACAATAAATTTATGTCATCAAATTGAGAGACATTGAAGTAAATTACTTTTAATCGATTGTAATCTTTAATTTCATTCCGTTCTTTTTCTAAATTAATATTGTACATTATAAGACGTAAAAGAGATGTTTTACCGCTACCCCAGTCACCGATTACTCCAATTGCTGTTGCTGCATATTCATTTTTCTGTGACAATATATAAGCAGATATATCACTAACAGTACTTGAAAAATCTAACATATCGTTTTCAGGTCTAGTTATAGGTTTTTCGGTGTCTGGGTGTCCTTTAAATTCAACTACATGATTTGGGGATTTCGATTTTAATAAGGTAAATATTATTGTCAATAAAAAAATGTATACAATAAAATCGCCATTAAATAGAAACATTTTTTGAAAACAATAACTTTTAAATATTAGCGTGCTGATTACTAATGAAAGCAACAGTCCAAATAAATAATGTTGTAACAATGGGCCAAATATCATAAAGCTTTTTATGAATTTAATTACGTGATGCCTAATTAAAAAATGCTTATGGAGAAAACAAAAAAATAACAACAACAATACAGATACATTGAATATTGCTTGAAATTTAGGTGATAAAAAAGAAAATATGGGAAAACAAAAGATATTATTGTCACTAAATACTATTTTATCTAAGATACTATCAAAAAATATAGTAATTAAAACTATTACTATCAGAAAAATAATCTTTGATATATAATTCTTATTCTTATTCATATTCTATTGGATTTTTAATTTTATTCGCACACCAATATATTAATCATTTCTCTAAACTGAATTCAGAAACTGATTTACTTTTCATGGTCACTTCACAAACACCCTCACCTCATTCACATTCTCATCCGTCGTTTCAATCGCCGGGACCCAAAATTCTTCGATGCATTTTGCGCCGTAGTTGATGGAGCTGGTGTCGGTATCCAGAATGACAGTGGGATTGGAGTATGCCCGG
>WJKD01000718.1 GCA_014729315.1 Promethearchaeota archaeon
CCGGGCATACTCCAATCCCACTGTCATTCTGGATACCGACACCAGCTCCATCAACTACGGCGCAAAATGCATCGAAGAATTTTGGGTCCCGGCGATTGAAACGACGGATGAGAATGTGAATGAGGTGAGGGTGTTTGTGAAATGAGGGGATATAAAAAGGTAACTCATACTATAAGATAATCATTCAAGTTATGAATCGAAATAGAAAAAACAAATTTAACAGGTCATTAAGAGCTGAATATATTAGCAATCTAATTCCATTTTACCAAAGTAGCTATAAAAAATTTCGCTATTGGTTTACTATTTATTATTTAATGTCAATTATACTCACATTGACAATTACTATTAATCTAGAAGATTGGAATCTAGTCTCATCGTATGGTGAAATACAGAAGTATAACAACTTAATTGATTTTGTTGATTTTTTAACTGAATCAAATAATTCACCCTTTGAAAAGGATATTAAAATATCGGAAATTAATTATAAAGTATTTGATTATATTTTTGAGTATCCAGCAATGAGTAATCCTTTCATCTACGTTCGGGACCAAGAAGGTAAATATTTAAGAAAAAAAAGAGAATTCTTCAATTCTTTAATAGATCAAAAATTAATTAAAGATCAAAACATAATCGATTCTATTCAGGTCTATTTCGATCAAGATTCATCAATAATTATGAACCATCTGAAAAAATATAATGAAGAATTTGAACGGAAGACAGCGAATAAATCAAAAAGTGAAAGAACAAAAATTGCAGAAGCACTCCGGAAAAAATTAATAAAAGATATTAATTTTGAATTGGATAAATTATTGCCCAACAACTTATATAATGTGGTGTTAAACCATGAGTCATTTAAAAATGTTATAGATAACTCACAAATTTTGAATCAATCCTATCTCGTATTCAAAAGCGATTATCGTAAAAAAATGAAAAGATTAAACGAATTAAAGAGTGAAAAAGTGGGAAACTTTCCATATTTCGATATTAAGATAACATTACAGATTATTTTAATAATTTTGATTTTGTTCTATATATTTTTTCCGTTAATATTGCAATTATTTTACATAAACTACAGAATTTATGAGAAGGAAATAATCAAATTCAAGTACCCAATGCTAAGAACTCCTTCTTTCAAAAATATCCTTCAAAACGTTGGCTTTAGTAATACGTTACTTAGTGTATTTTATAGCTGTTGTAGTCTAATTTTTCTTTTGTTGATACCTTATTCTATTTCACTTTATATTTTTGTCTGGTTATTTAGTGTAAATTCAATTTTCATTTTATGTTTTATTATTTATATTATTATATTAATTATTATTTTTTCTCGTAAGAGAGATGATATGCATTTAATTGCTTTCCATTTTAAATAAATAATAAGTAGCGATGTCCTTTTATGTTTTCTTAAATGTAGGCTATTTTAAGAAAAAACGTAACATGATTAAGAGTACTATTATTACAATTTTATGTTTTTTAAAAGGATATATCATTCACAACAAACCATTCCCTTTGTACTTTAATCCCAAAAAATAAAAGGATAAATAAAAATGAAACTGACCAAAATAATCATTTTCATTATTGTCGTCAATTGGTCGCTGCTGCATTCGCAGGAGAGCGATTCTTTGTTGAGCTAATATTCTCTTCATGCAGAAAATTATTGGGAAATTAAATTTCAATATTAAAGGAGAACTAACGTGAAAAAAATAATCATCATCACTATTCTATGCGCGATTTTTTTTCAAACCAATATCTATTCACAAACCATCCGCTTTGATAAATATTTTCTGGATAAAACCATGCGGCTGGATTTTTATCATACCGGCTTAAAAGATCAGGAAAACATCAGTCTGGATGTGGTTTATGAGGAGCCGGCGTCGCTGGTTCATGAGAGGCAATTGTGGGCTGGCAGCAAGGTCAATCTGGTGGATACCCTGAATTTTGGCAAATACATGGTGAAAGTGTTCAATTTGAGTACGAACCAGCTCATTTACTCCCGGGGATTTTCCAGTCTGTTTGGCGAATGGCAGACCACGGATGAGGCAGCGAACGGGATTTATCGCACGTTTCATGAATCAGTGCTGTTTCCGTATCCGAAGAACAAGGTGCAGGTGGTGATCGCTGCCCGCGATAAAAAGAACGTGTTCCGGAATGTCTTTTCGACAGTGATCGATCCCGAATCCCGCTTCGTCAATCGGGAGCGGCATGTGGCTGATCTGAAGATCAATCGCGTAAGGGACAACGGCGATCCGGCGAAGAAGGTAGATATAGTTATTCTGGGCGATGGCTACACGCCGGACGATATGAAGCAGTTCCGGAATGAGGTACAGCACTTCGTCGATCTGCTGTTCGATGAGCAGCCGTTCAAAGATCGCGCAAAGGATTTCAATGTGTGGGCAATCGAAGTACCGTCGCTGGA
>WJKD01000719.1 GCA_014729315.1 Promethearchaeota archaeon
ATATTATATTATATTATATTATATTATATTATATTCTTTGCTTTTTTTTATTTTTCTTTAGATCTATAGATCTACGGTATTTTTTAAATTTTTAATTCAACTTTATTAAGGTTTTACTGATTCAGTTGATATAGCTAATAATAACCGAATTTTTAAATAACCTATTTGAATATATTGAGTTTAACCATCTAATCGAGGTGCATTTTTTAAAAAAAAATTTTTAATCGAATTGAAAGGGTTTCCAACTTATATTACATAATAATTTAGACTGGCAATCTAAATGAACTCACTCAATTTTATGTACTTCTTTTTTTTATATCCTTTATCGAAATTTCCGATTACCTATCATGAACAGGATTCGAAGATATAATTATTAGAAATCTAAACAATTATTTTTAAATACCATCTCTTTTTAGCTATTATAATTTCTATGATGTTGAAAATTGTTCTTGTTCAATTAGAGATAGAGGATGGAAATAAAGAGAGAAACTTAATAAATGCCTTAGACATTCTAAATCGCATTAGTTCTACAACAGAACTGCCGGACATCGTGTGTTTTCCTGAACTCTTCACG
Source organism: Promethearchaeota archaeon (assembly GCA_014729315.1). Next base: position 575 of record WJKD01000719.1, read on the forward strand.
ACAGGATACGATCTAAAAAATGTGAAGCAATATGCAGAAGTTTTTCCTGGAAAAACAATAGAAAAAATACTAAACATATCTACAGGGAAATTTTCAGTTATTGGAACGATTTTAGAAAGAGAAGATGATAATTACTACAATACCGCTTTTATTCTTGATAAATTAGGAATCATGGTGGGAAAATATCGAAAAGTGCATCTTTTCTCTCCCATGTTGGAAAAAGAATTTTTAAGTCCTGGGAATACAATAGATGTTTTTGAGCTCCCCTCATTAAGCAAGTTAAAAGTAGGAATTGCTGTTTGTTATGATTTGAGATTCCCCGAAGTGTTTAGAAAATTAGCCTTACAAGGAGCTGAAATAATTTTTGTTCCATCAGAATTCCCTAATCCTAAAGAAGAAGTTTGGAGAACGCTTTTAAGAGCACGTGCGATTGAGAATCAGCTCTACATTGTTGCAATCAACAGAATAGGACAAGGAATGGCTAATGATTTCTTTGGAGCCTCGCTTGTAACAAATGGTCGATATATCGAAGATATGGGCGAATTTAGAGGATCTCGGATCTTTTCTATTGATTTAGACGATTTAAAACCTATTAGAACGGCAATTCCATTATTACAAGATCGAAAGCCAGACGTGTATGATCTATAAGACCTTCTTCTATGGAATATGAACTATTTTCGAAACCATATTCTAGCTATTCAATTAAATTTTTAATAATTATTCAATTTCCTAAATTGTATTTTTTTTTTTAAAATTAAGATGAAACGAATAATTGTGTTTCTAAAGAAATATGATGCCGAATGTTAACCTTTTCAGTATTTAAATTGATTAATCCAAAAGGAGAAAGAAGAAAGAATGAATAAGGACGAAATAATTGAAGCCCTTCAGTCTTGCAAGGATTGTTTAGTATGTTTGAAAGTATGCGATACTTATTTAGCTACGGAGAATAAGTTACAATCTCCAAATGGAAGACTAAAAATAGCAGATAAAATCTTTAGCGGAGTAGAGATCTCAGAAGATGAAAGATTTGGTATGTTTACTTGTACTTTATGTAGTTTATGCGATTTGGCGTGTACTCAAAGTATTCCTATTTCGAATATTATCCACGAAGCCAAAATTGAAATTGCGAACACGGATAAAGGAACCTACGAGATCCACGACAAGATTATTAATGGGATACTCAAAAAAGATAACTCCGTAAATGGTGATCCCGCAGAAAGATTGGATTGGCTTCCAGAGAAATATAGAAGTGTTGAAAATTTTGAAATGGAGCAATCAGACACACTTCTTTTCTTAGGATGTATGTCCTCTTTTAAAGTTAAAGAAAGTGCAAGTAGCTCTTATGAAATTTTAAAGCAAACGGGATATAATTTCAAAATTCTTGAAAACGAACCCTGTTGTGGAGAATATATATATTCTGCCGGAAAATTAAATTTAGCTAAATCCATTTTCGGAGAAAATTATAAACTTTTTAAGGAAAATGGAATAAAAAACTTAATTGTTACATGTGCTGGATGTCTTTATGCTTTTAATAATGTATATCCTAAGTATATACCCAACTGGGACATAAAGGTGAAGCATATTATTCAAGTAATTTACGAACTTGAAAAAGAAGGCAAATTGAATTTTACTAAAGAAGCTGATTCTGTATTTTATCACGACGCATGTAGAATGGGAAGAAAAATAAAAAATATGGATATTTACAAAGAGCCTCGAGAGTTATTAAAATTATGTGGTGCTAAAATTCTGGAATTAGAAAAAAATAACTCCGAATCTCCTTGTTGTGGTGCTGGAAGTGGTATTCGTGGTGTGGC
>WJKD01000720.1 GCA_014729315.1 Promethearchaeota archaeon
CCTTAATAAATTAAAAAGTGATACTATCCTTTTCAATGATCTTCTCCTCGGGAGGTTCGTATTAATCCCTCACGGAATGAATTCGCTTGCTTTGACTTTAGTGGCTGCTCTTCACGGAGTTGCGGGCCATTATCCTAAAATGTCTTTCTTTTACAGAAGAGAAAAAGGTTATAGTCTGACGAGACCTTTTGATTTCCAGGAGCTTAGAACTTTATTTCGAGATATGAAGTGATAAAATCCTTTCTCATTGTTTAAAATAATATGGTATTTTTGTAACATAATCTCATGCGAAAGTCTTATAAATACTCAAACCTTTTTTTATAACAATATTCAAATAATCCAAGAAAAGCTTTCTTTACAATCATTAGTATAGAGCAAAGCGTCTTCAATAACAGTTAATACATCTAAACTAGCCGATTAAGGGTCTAAGAGATGTCAATCCAATTTAACGAATGCTTGGTTGAGTGAAATATCCCGATATTGATATCCCAATGTTAAAATATGGTCAGGGGCTCGGAAAATATTAATTGATTGCAAACACGAATGATTGAAAGAAACGCCTTTTCTAAAGAAAAACTAAATTATTTGAAATAAATTAAAAACGATATCAAAAGGCAAAAATATGAGGTCTCAATTAAAAAACGATACCCTACCTATAGTTATTGAAGGGAGTCGCGAAATTGAAACATATGTTAAGGAATATCTCGTAAATGGAAGATCCATTGAAGGAATTATTACAAATAATAAAAACGAAAAGGAAGCCTATTTAAACGATCAAGGTTATCTTTCTCAAATAGTCGAAGGCTTTGAGACAATTTACGGCGAGAACTGTGAGGGTTACATCGTGAAAGGATATGAGAACTTTAAAAGAAGGTTCATGGGCGATGGTTATCTCTATCTCGTGGTCGATAAGGACAAGGAGCAATTCATTATGATCGGCTTTGTTAAAATCATCGATAAACGAAAGGATAATACGTTTGATAGCGTCTGGCACGGTGATTACACCGCAGAAGCAAGTAAGGCTCTGAAAAATCCGAATTATACGGAAAAGATTCATTCCCGTAAGTTTATTGATTTGAGAAAAAAATTAACACAAATCGCTTATAAATACGTGATCGCTGGTTTTCAAGGGTGGGGGACTGGGAGAGTCTTTTGGTCCACGCAAGTCTTATTGAGAAATCTTGTAGAAAATCTCGTCTATGGATATTTTCTTTATCACGTTCCTTGGATGGCTATTTGGGGAGACTTGTGTTATAATACTCATTCAATTGTAATGTGTAAGTCTCCGAGACGGAAAAAGATTACTACATCAACAAAAATCCCCGTTGAATTTAAGGAGTTATCTTGGGCTAAGGGCGTAAGAAAATATTTGCGCGGGCACGAAAGCTCAGAAGAAGACGGTTTTTCAATTGAACCAATAACCCATAGTATAAAAGAGGATAAAACCGAGGCTGTTCTAAAGCTTATTTCGACTAATAATCTTGAATCGGTAAACAATGCATTAGGCGAGGGATTTCGAATTAGCGCGATCTTACCCTCCCGAATTTACGAACGCGGAAAATTCCGGTCGTTAATACAACTGCAAAAGATAACACACTACGAGAGTTTCCCCGTAGAACCTCCTTCTCCCGAGGTCTGGAAAAGGCATATTCCCGAATGGCCGCCAAAGTTGACGAAAGCGACGTGGAATTTCATTGAACGATTTAATGTGATTGAAAGCTTTCCCGAATACGCAAGAGACCAATTTCCTTATGTTCTCTAAGCATATATATTTTATTTAGTTGTTCGAAAATAATACGCGACGATCTTTAAGATCCGAATAAAATTTGATATCTCGCATTTAACAATCATCGTTATTTACAAAAAATTACTCGCATTTCAAATTAATCCATAGCGAAAAGTTCGAGTTATATATAATTTTACTTTAATTTCATTGAAATAAAAAAAGTTCTAACAGTTAAAATTACATGAGTGCGTTTAAAATTTGATTATAATCTCAAAAATAAAACAAAAATTTTGTAACCATGATTGGGAATCTGAAATCAATCAAGAATTAGCTAAAAGACTTTGTCCTGTGGCTACAACCACATCAATTGACGAAATAGTTTTAAACAAGATAATAATTGAAGAATATATTAAGATAACGGGATCTTGCATTTATCAAGGATCTTCACGTGATGTTGCAGAATGGAAAATTTCAAAAATCACTGAAAAATACTCGGTATGCAATAAATGCGGCAAAAAAAGACGCATAGACCGAAAAGAAGAAGACTTAAAATCTTGGAATGATGCGTAAATTTTGATTTTATTAATAATCTTATGTTTCTTATGTATTTTTTTATTGATTAGAGATCGATTGAAATGCTAGCAGATCTTCAAGCACTCAATTTAGACATAATCAAAAATTAAGAGATAAGTCCGCTAAGAAA
>WJKD01000721.1 GCA_014729315.1 Promethearchaeota archaeon
GTTCTTATGTTCAGGCTGCGAAAATTGCACTAATTGGTGTCCTGCCGGAATTGATTTAGCTAAAATGATTAGAGAGATGAAAAGAATCGCAACGGAAAAGGATTTGTGTCCACCAAATTTAACTGTGTATAAAAATAAAATATTAAGGGATAAAAACCCCTTCAAGTAACTTTTCACTCCTAAAATACCGATCTTACTCTTTTCTTTTCCACTTTTTTTATAATTTTTAAGCCTAATTTTTAAAATAGCACACTACCTACATATAAGTATGAAAAACAAGAAAAATCTCATTGAGAAGCAAAAAGAGGATCTAAAGCGGAAGCAAAAAAAGGTAGAAAAGGAAGATTCGGGACCCATTAAAAAGGATAAGATTTCACCTAAAAGATTCAAAAAAATTCGAGAAAAAGAATTCCCCAAATCTCATAGAACCAAAGGCTAGTTTTATAATTGCTTAACATTTTTTATGAGACCGATTTTATCTTAAGGATCGAAATGAGTTATTTAATAGATTTCTTATTAATAACCAAAAGATCTTTAAATCTTTTTATTGGTTAATAGCAAATATCTTTTATTAATAACAAAATCATTTTATAAAATTGCGTTTTCGATGGATGATAAGATAAATTTGGAAGGCGGAGATTCGCCAAACGGGGATAGTAAATATTCTCTTTCAAAATTAATTTCCTACGCTTCGATGTGGTTCGCCGACTCAATAATTCTCGCATTTTTTGGAGTAGTCGTGTTTTATTTTTATGAGGTGGAAGTCGGTTTGAATGTAGCTTTAGTTGCTATAGCTTTCATATTTTTTGCAATCTGGAATATGATAAACGACCCTCTTTTAGGATTTTTGACTGAAAAACCACGATCAGAGAAAAATGTTATGAGATACGGGTTTAGAACTCCATTGATCTTAGTAAGCGCTGTATTATTGTCAATTGTATTTTTTCTCGTATTTGTTCCACCTAATAATACCGGGGGTACAAACCAGATAACTATCTTCTTATATATGCTCGTCTTGGTATGTCTCATGGACGCGTTTTATACCATATACAACTCTCATATGGCAGCGGGAACAGTAAATATGTTCCGAAAGGACGAGGAAAGGAAAAAAGTTGGAGCAATTGCCATAATTTTTAGCGTTTTGGGCGTTTTCGCGGTGAACGCGGTGATTTTACCTAATTTCATTGTGTATGGCGATCGCCAATCTTTCGTGTTAGCAGCGGGAATAACATCGATAATCATGTTATTTAATGTTGTTCTTTTCAGTTATGGCATCCTTGAGTCAAAGAAAGTTAAAGAATACTATCTTAAAGGACGCGAAAAAGAGAGAGAAGATAAAATTTCCTTTATGCAAGTAATAAAAACATCTTTAAAAAGTAAAAACTTTGATATTTTTATTATAGATTATCTCTTCTACGCCATTGCTTACAATCTTTTCTACGCTTCGCAAGTTTATTTTTATAAAGATGTACTTAATGTTGACTTTGGATTTTTCATGTATGGTATTTTGGCATTCTTTGTCGGTTTCTTTCTAGGCCTCCCAATTTGGTTAAAGCTTTCTAATAAATATGCAGCTTGTACGATTTATGGTATAGGGCATGTGATCTTTGGTGTGCTTTTTTTCGCTTTCTTATGGATTACCAGCGTATACGAGTTGTTTTTTTATATGTTTTTGGGAGGTATTGCGTACGCTGCAGGTTCAAGTGTCCTCATTTGGGTTCAAGCAGATATGTTCGACGAAATTACGGCAAAATTGGGAGTGCACCAAGAAGCTACGCTTCAAGGGATAACAAATTTCTTTATCCGATTGGCATATCTTTTTGTTGGTGTTATAATCGCTTTAGTGCACATTCTGACAAATTATAATCCCGATCCTTTAGCTACGCAAATTCCATTGGCTATATTAGGCGTTCGGATTCATTCGGGATTAATTCCGGGAATTTTCTTAGTTGTAGGAGGTCTTGGGTTCTTGATGATATACGATTTAAAAGGAGAGAAAAAAATAAGGATGAAACAACAGCTGAGAGAAATAATGAAAGACTAACAGTAGGATTTTTTTTAATTTTAATTTTTTCTTTAATTTGAGAATTTGTTCAAAAACTAATCCTGTGAATTTATTTATGATGTATTGAAAATAAGTAAATCACTAATGATTAAAAACTCCCCAATAAGCAAAACGCTGATTGATTTACATATTTGTAACAGAAACTTTAACTAAAAAGTATAATGAGTTAAAGGAAAATTATTTAAACTCAAAGATCTAACTAATTAATAACTTAAATTTACCCTAAGATATAAATAATGAATAGATATTTGAAAAACAAATGGAAATACGCTATTATTTTATTTTTCGTCACATTTTTGATAACATTGACACTAAGCCCCCATATAAATGAGGGAGAGAAGGAATCCAATTCGAATCAATCTGATCACGATATCGAAAGCGTCAGATCTTCGGGATATTGGAGCCTTACAAGAATCCATATCGATAATAATTGGACAGTTACCTCAGGAAAAAGTTGGTGCAATTATGAAGATGGATATTATGTAATTGAAAATGTCACGATTGATGCTCAGGGTTCAGGGTCTGGAATTATGGTTGAAAATTCTAACGATCCGTTCATTATCCAAAACTGTACTTTGATTAATAGCGGTTCTTCATCCAAAAACGCAGGAATCTTTATAAACAGAACAAAAAACGGAATTGTGAGAAATAATACTATAAAAAATAACTTTAAAGGTGTATATTTATTAGAATATAGCGAAGAAATCGTCGTCGACAATAACACATTTATAGATAATGAAAATTGTGCAATCCACCTCTATGTAGGATGTGTTTACAATGAGATAAAAGGAAACAATTTTTATAGGAATAAATACGGCATCGCGATTAATAGTGGTCCTTACTCACCTTGCGATAATAATACAATTATTGATAATAACATAGAGGATCATCTTGAGGGAATCAGTATCTCTGATTGTTCCAATAACAAAATCATTAATAATGAAATCATCAACGCTACATGGTATGGGATTTCTTTTGCTGCACAATCTAGAGATTGTGAGAATCACACTGTTATAGGAAACAAAGTCTCGGAAAGCGATAGGGGAATCTTCTCAGACTCTTTTTTTTCGAAGGTACATAATAATTTCACATTTTCGGGAAATGTCATAAAATCAAACGATTACGGAATTTACCTTCGGGAGATGTACAATATGACCTTTTCTCTGAATACGGTTACAAATAGTAAGTATGTTGCAATTCAATTTATATATTTAGAAGACAGCTCTGTTTTTGGAAATTACGTGAACAATAACACCAGTACTGCGGTCTATATTGTTAATGGAAAAAGGTCCATGGTTTATAATAACGATGTTTCAGATAATCTATGGACTGGTTTTCATTTAATTAATGTTGATGACAGCAGTTTCTCGAACAATCAAATTATTAATAATTCTGGAAACGGGATTTTCATGGATAAGTGTAATCGAATCGGTTTTGGATATAATAATATCACAGATAATCGTCAAAACGGAATATTTCTGGAATCTCCTTGCGAGGCTATCTCAATTTTCCTTACTAACATTTCTAATAACATTGGTTGCGGAATTAATATAACCCAGAGTAAGTCTATCGATATTATCGATAACTATATCGCCTCCAATTCATTTTGTGGTATCGGTATTAACGGATCAGCATCGATTATCGAAAATATTATATGGAAAAATGGAGAGGGTGAGATCGAGGAGCAAGTGATAATGGATAAAGGAGGTAGTGCGTTACTACTTGGAAATACTATCGGGCATTTAACGGACACTGACGGAGACGGCCTTACGGATTACGAGGAATTGACACAGTACGGAACAGATCGTCTGAACATTGACACTGATCTTGACAATCTCAACGATGCGTTTGAAATAAAATACGGCACTGATCCGTTGGACGACGATACTGATGGAGATGGATACTACGATGGAATTGAACTCACATCAGGCACAAACCCATTAGATCCGGATGATTATCCGGGAAGAATTGAAATCCAAGGGGAAACAGAAGATAAAGACGATGACGATGATGGAGATACCCCAAAACCAAGCGTGGGCGTCCCTTTCATTTTCGGAATTTTAATAAGCCTGGCATCGATCGGCGCCATTTCCGTGATCTTCCATAAGAAGAGAAGAAATACACTATAATGTAAAAACTGAATCTAAAATTAATTTATTCCTTTTTTTTCACACTTACTTATTTTTTTATCATGTAAGATAAAGTACAAATTCGTTAATCTCTGGATTAAAGGCTCTTAAAGTGAGGGTTAATAATGAATCCCAATGTGGAGTCTTTAGAGGTCCCTCTTTCTTATTTAGTCGAGTAAATCATAATTGATCCTAAAAATTATTTGATATCTAACTTTACTCTATCTATCAAATTTGCAAGAATGAATCGTGAGCATATGAAATTTTCGAGAGACCCCCTTCGGGGAATGAAAGATTTTTACCCTCCAAAATTAAGAGAGGTTAATTGGATCATTGAGAATATCCGGGATATTGTTGAGTTATATTGTTATGTGGAGTATGAAGTTCCCTTGATGGAGCCTATCGAAATATACGCCGCAAAATCGTCCGAAGAACTCGTAAACGAACAATCTTTTTATGTCGAAAAAAAGAAAGGCGAAAAGCTGATCTTGAGACCCGAAATTACCCCTTCGCTTGCGCGAATGGTTGCTCGGAAAAGTCAGGAATTAAAAAAACCTATACGATGGTATTCAAATCCCACATGTTATCGATACGAAAGGCCTCAAAAAGGTCGACGGAGAGAATTCAAACAATTTAATGTTGATATTCTTGGTGAGGATAGTCTTTTTGCCGAATTGGAAATCTTTAACATAATTATTGATATTCTTAAAGGCTTTGGTGCCACTTCTGAACAATTTCAAATTTTCTATAACAGTCGTCGGTTTGTGGACGCGGTGTGTGAATTCATTCTCGATGTTCCTCATGAAAAATTACCGCTAGTATACAAAGTATTAGATAAGTCCGATAAAATGGACGAAAATGAATTCGAAAAGTACGTCATAGATTCGTTTGAATCGGAGGTAATAGTTCAAGGGATTTTAAAGCTTAAAGATTCCGACAATTTAAACGAACTTTTAGAAAGTTTTAATGACGTTCCTAAAGAATTTCATGAAACAAAAGGTTATCGAGAATTAAACGAAATTGAACGTCTAATAGAAAAAACAAATATCTCTGAATATTGTTCCTTCTCGTCGGGAGTCGTTAGAGGATTAGATTACTACACGGGAGTTGTGTTCGAAGTATTTGATATTGGTGGAGAGAATAATCGAGCAATCTTCGGAGGAGGTCGTTACGACGACCTATTATCGTTATTTTCAGAGGAACAGTTATCTGGTATCGGATTTGGAATGGGAGTACTGATGTTATCTCTGTTTTTGAAAACATACAATTTAATTCCGGCTTCGATTCGTCAAGATGATTATTCAGATACGATTTATATTGCTTCAATTAATGAAAAAGTTGCGATATATTCTTCAAAACTAGGAAACCTCATCCGCGACGAAGGATTACCATGTATTGTCGATTATCGTTTTAAAGGATTAAAAAACCAATTAAGTAAAGCGAATGAACTGGGCGTTAAGATTGCGTTAATTGTGGGTCCTAAAGAATTGGAAGAAGAAAAAGTCACAGTTAAAAATATGGAAAGTGAAGAGCAAAAAACTATTTCTAATGACAAGTTAGTTCCCTATATTTATAATATTCTAGAAGAAATTGAAGAAAATCACTAATGTCCCAAACATATTAATTCTAATTCCTAATTATCCTACTAAAAGACCGCAAGCTCCCTTTAAGATAGTTAGAAATAAAATTTCTTACTTTAAAGAAGTTCTTAACCTTAAAATCAATGAAATTCAATTTTCAAAATATTGTCTTTCGAACTCAATTTTATCCAAAAAAATATAATGGAAAGAAATTAACAATCATTATGAATAAAGGAGAATTCCTTTGGGCTATTGGAGGTAAAGTTGAAAATAAGTACACTGTTGGAGATGTGACAGTATATGATATTAAAAAAAATGAATGGTATAGTAGCGAGAAAGAACAATTAAGTCCAATGCCCCACGCCGTTCAAGGAGCTGGTTGGACTTTTTTTGAAAACAAGATCTTCTGTTTTGGTGGTAAGACGAAACCTCACTCGGGATGTTCGAAATTCGTTCAAGTCTATAATTTAGTAGAAGATAAGTGGGAGCTTTACGATAATATGAGCGAACCTCGAAGTAAATTGGGAAAATTTTATCCCGTTGTCGAAAATCGTTATATTTATCTTTTTGGAGGCGATAACTCTCAAGGACCTTTCAGCCGCGTGAATTGGAATTGGAGATATGATTTACGAACCGATACATGGGACACTGAGGTGGCAGACGCTCCTTATACGCAGTCGTTCCCTCTTCCTTCTTACCATAACGGTTGGATATATTTTTTTACGGGTAATACGGGAACTAATCCAGAACAAAATAAATACAAGGGTGCATTAAACCAACGATATGACCCAGAAAAAGACGAATGGGAAGTTATGAAACCGTGTCCAATTCCCGTAACTGATGGTTCGGGAGATAAATGGCAAAACGAGTTTCACTTTATCGGAGGTTGGAATACTAACGAAGAGTTCTATAACCCTAGTTCAGATAATTACAAGGGCCCCGTCAAAAAGCAGCACTTAGTTTATAATTATGATTCCGATTCCTGGCATTTTGAACTAGAATTGCCTGGAAACTGGCATCACGGAGGGACTCGTGCGAGTAAAGAATTTCTATGGCGTTTCTTAGGGACTATTGACGAAGATATCGATATTCGATCCCGAAATCCACATTCCAACAAAATATTTAAATGGGATGGTCAAAAGTGGACCGAAATGAAAAAAGCTCCCATTCGAAAAATGAATTTCGGAACGATTTACACCACAATTGGTCCCGATTTATAGTTCTTATTATTTATTCTTACAATTAATACAATAGCTTTAAATCTGCTAATTTAGAGTATGTCGTCTTGAGAAAAGAAATCGTTATCATCGTAAAAATTAATCATTTCATTTTTGTCGTGGAAATAATACTCTCCGTGGGCGCAACAATAATGAATTACCTCTTCGTCCTTGCTAGTTATATTCCTTAATTTTTGGTTAACGTTCATTATTTTCTTTCCCTTAAAATTTATTTTTTAATTCTTTTTCTCTTATAGCAATTTTTGGATTAATATAACATATTGAATATATAAAGGTTTTGAATAATTATTCAAAAGCAAACTGCCTTTTTGTTTATAAAATATAAACGCCGAGATTTATAGTATAGTGAATATGTATTCATAATATGGATGTAAAATTTTTAAATGAAATCAAATGAAATGAGGTTAAATTATGCAAAAAGAAATATCTTCTGGTGAGAAGAAAAAGAAGGAAATGGGTGAGCATAAAAGGGAAATAGAAAAAAACATGGCAAAAATCAAAAACAAAATTGTAGTGATTTCAGGCAAGGGCGGGGTAGGTAAAACCACAATAGCCGTGAACCTTGCTATAAGTCTAGCAAGCGTAGGCTTACGAGTAGGTATCTTAGATGTTGATATTACAGGTCCTAATGTTGGAAAGATGCTCGGTATCTCGCAAGAATTAAAGCCCAGAGTGAGTCCTGATAGAAAAAAATTCTATCCAATTGAAGGACCTCTAAATATTAAGGTTATGAGCATGGCGTTTCTAACAGGCGATCCTGATATACCTGTAATATGGCGGGGGCCGATGAAAATGGGAGCGGTTAGACAGTTTTTGGGAGAAGCAATCTGGGGTGAACTAGACTATTTAGTGTGCGACTTACCTCCGGGAACTTCGGACGAGACTCTCGACATTTTACAACTAATTCCTGATGAAAATGTAGTGGTTATAACTACGCCTCAACAAGTAGCTTTAATGGACGCAAGAAAAACAATAAAAATGGCTCAGATTATGAAGAGAAATGTTCTTGGAATTATCGAAAATATGTCTGGATTTAGATGCCCTCATTGTGAAAACTATATTAATCTTTATCCGCCGAACGGAGCGAAGAAGGCGGCGAAAGATTTCAATGTAAAATTATTAGGCAAAATTCCTTTTGAAACAGGAATTGGAGAACAAGGCGACGCAGGCTTACCTTTTATCTTGAGATACCCAAACTCTGAGAGCTCTGCGTCGTTTAAAACCGTTATTTCTAAGATTAGAACCACCTTAGAAGATTCCAATTGAATTTAATAAAACTCAAGGGATTAAAAATGTCGAAAAAAGACTTTGACGACTTCGTGGAGGCTCTTCAAAAGGAGATTATTGAAAAAGAAATTGCTGAATATAACGATCGCATTGTTGAATTGTTTCACAATCCTAAGAATTGGGGACAGCCGCCAGAAGATAAAATTACGGTAGCTCAATCTTTTACAGGTCCTTGCGGTGATACCATGGAATTTTTTTTACAAATTAATGACAATATCATCGAAAAGGCTCATTTTTTAACAGATGGTTGCGGAGCTTCGCTTGCGACAGCAAGTCAAACCACTCTCTTAATTGAGGGTAAATCCTTGGACTATGCAAGAAATTTAATAGCTAAAGATGTTGACAATGCTTTGGAGGGACTTCCCGAGGATCATAAACATTGCGCAGAATTAGCACTAAGAACTCTACATCGTGCACTCAAAAAATACGAGAAGCAAAGAGCTAAAGAGAACCAATAAATAATAATAATTGTGATACAAATTATAATAAAACAGGAGCAATTTTCTTTTGAGTATTCCGGATTTTGAAGCGTTAGATATTAAAATTCCTGAGAAAGGTATATTTATCATAGTGATATGTTCCAAGTGGTGTAAGTCCTGCAGGTTGTTATCACCCATCTTGAACGAACTTAAAGAGCAAGGGATTATTAAAGTGAAGGAACTTGACATCGCAGATAATAGTAAGTTGGCACATCACCTAGAAATCAACGCAGTCCCAGCTTTGATTTTTTTTAAAGATGGGAATCTCTCAAATAAAAAGATCGAATTGTTTGGAGAGATATTGGTAAATAATGGAATATTGATAGGAACATTTAACGAAGATATTTTAAAGGAAATAATTGAGCAAATATAATATGCCAGAATGCTCTGATTGTGGAAAAGAAGTTGACTTAACTAACCTTGAAAAAATAGACAACAAATTCGTTTGTCATTCTTGCTTATATCAACATCACAAACCATTTGAGATTTATCCAATTGGTTATGTTGAGAACCTTTTGGAAAGAGGAGAGGGATTTGGCTTGAAAGGGAGTAAAGCTCAAGTCTCTAAAATCCGTCTCTTTAACACACAAAAACCCTTTCTATACAAATTAGAGGAAGAAGAATGGATAACAGTAGTTTATTACTTACATAAACCACGTAACATTCAGTCGATCTTTTCTCGAGGAATTGATCGTAAGAAAGTAGGAGTGTTCGCTTCTCGTACTCCGGATCGCTTATCTCATATAGGGATTTCCAATGTAAAGCTGATTAAAATCGAAGACACTATATTATTCGTGAGAAACCTCGATGCTATAAATGGTACTCCGGTGTTAGATATAAAGTTAGGACAGAAATCCAGATGGTAAATTATCGAACCCTTCTTTTTAGCTCTTCATTTACTTGAAATAAAAAATATTATAATTTTTAATTATTACTCGTCTTCTAGGATTACATTATAAGAGTTATTTATTTTAGATTTAACCGAATTCGCAAGCGGACATCGTTTTTCGGTTAACTCCAATACTCTAAGCGCTTTTTTTTTACTGACGCTAGAAGAAACAATTAAATTTATAGTTTGTTCGATTTTTTCCATAATTTTTACACCCGTTGAAGTTCCTACCAAACCTTTTGCTTCAATTTGAAGGTTCTTATAATTCATATTTGAATTGCTCGATACTACACTGAATGTCGTGAAGAAACAACCCGTAATCCCCATTAGAAAGAAATGTTCGGGTGTATAGACTTTTTCCAAATTGTTAGTTCCCCTCGGTCCTTCGTACGCAATAGGTAATTGAATTTTTAGTTCTTTTAATGAAGAATTATTTGGAACAATTATTCTGCTAAATCTTTTTCTGTTATTATCACTCGATTTATCTTTTTCTGTTTGCTTTAATTCAATTTCAAACCAATCTTCCATTTTTGATACCTCTTTCCTATGAATATTGATTATTTTTAACTTGAGTGAATTATATACAACTTATATTCAATAAATTACAATTCGTCAAAAAAATGACGAATTTCAACTAAACCTTAGAAAAGACCCACCTATTTTTTTCTAACTCTTCTTTTAATTTGCTAAACACATATGTTGCGTTTCCTCTTAAGAATAGATCTACAATTGTATGTGTGTACTTAGATGGTTGGACATTTATTTCAATGAATTTTGCCCCTTTATCTTTCGCAAAATAGGGTATTGTGGAAGCAGGCATAATTTCTCCAGTAGTCCCTACTAATATAAACAAATCTGAAGATAAAGCATTATTAATGGAGCTGTTGTGTGCCTTTTTTGGTATAGGTTCACCAAAAAACACAAAGTCAGGTTTTAGAAGACCATTACAACTGGGACAGAGGGGAGGAAGTTCATTTAAACATTGATCACTTTCGAATTTTTTTTTACAATGTATGCAAGTAAGTGTTTGGGCAGTTCCGTGGAATTCAACGACGTTCTTACTTCCTGCTTCTTGATGTAAATTGTCTATATTTTGAGTTATAACCGCTTTTATTAAACCATTTTTCTCAAATTCGCTTATAACATAATGAGCTTTGTTCGGGTCTGCTTCTCCAAAAAAATCGTAAAAAATTTCCTTAATACGAATCCAGGATTTTTTCGGATGCGCCCTAAAATAATTAGTATCGAGAAATACAGGGTTATATTTGCTCCATAAACCGTTTTCTCCACGAAACGGGGGGATCCCGCTCTCCACTGAAACTCCCGCACCACTGAATATTACGGCGTGGTTAGCTTCTGAAATCCATTTTGCCGCTAACGAGTAATTGTTTTCTAACAACATTTATTTGCTTTTTCTATTTTTAATGATTACGAATTCAAATCAGTTTCTTAAATAATTCTTTTGCCTTAACATAAGCCTTGTTATCATTTGGTAAGTTTAAAAGATTTGTACTAAGTAAATTATATTTAGTTAGTTCAATGTCTTCTGGGATAAACCCTAATAATTTTAGTTCTGGTTCGTTTAATTCTTGTAGTTTTCGAATTAAAAATTCTTGATTATTAAACGAAAATCTGTTGCCCAACACCCAATACTGATTAAAATTTAAGCTAAGTTCTTTTGATATTACTAAAATTCTTTCTAAAGTATGGAACGCCATTTTACTCGGATCAACAACGATCAATAGATTTTTTACATTTTTTCCCGTTTTCCGTGCAAAATGTTCCAAACCCGCAGGACTGTCGAATAAAACAAAATCATAGTTTTCAGAGATAATATCGATTGTGTTTTTTAACACATTATTTACAGAACAATAACAGCCTTCTCCTTCTTGCCTTCCCATCTCTAATAGATCGAAGCTATTCACATGATGGATACTGTTAAATAACTCTGCTTCAATTGCCTGTTTATTTGTATCGTAGGGAAAAATATTATTGGTTTCGATTTTACGCATAACCCCTTGCATTTTTCCCGCAATCGTATCTCTAAATTCAAGGTTTATTCCTAATTGATCAGCTACATTTGCGTCTGGATCCGCGTCGATGACTAGTTTTTTAGATTCTTTTTTACTTTCAACCAAAAATTTTAAAAAAAGAACTAAACAAGTGGTTTTCCCAACACCTCCTTTTCCACTGAAAGCAATTGAGTTAGAAGCCATAATTACCTACGTATGTATTTTAATCTTAATTTTTTTGACTAGTGCATATTTATTTAGTGAATATTCTAAAAATCGAACTATAATGACTTTTTTACTGAATTCATTTATAATAAGGAATAAAAGGATTATTAGTTTATTCCTTATAAAATCCAAATTGGATTTAAGCTCTTGTCATTTTAGATCCGCACTTTGGGCAAGTCTGTCGGTAACACGGCACTCCTACTTGATGTGGAGCTCTGTTACCACAATTTGGGCAAACACATGAGCCGCCTGGACCTGCGGCTTGGGGTCCGCCCATGCGACCTCTACCTCCTCCTCTGCCTCCTCCTCTGCCTCTCAAAATATCACCTCCCTCCAAGTTCAAGATTTCTCATTTTTTAGAAAATAAATTTACTTTCTAAGTTATTTGCTTCTTTAATTTTAGAAATTATTACATTTGGTCAATAATTTTTTTTAATATAATTTCTCCCGCAGCTCCCACCATTACGCCTTTTTTTACGATAGTCTGTCCCTCTATTTGAATGTCCTTATCAAGAAGCTCTCCGTCTGTGATAAAAAATAACGTAGGAACTGCATATATATTTAATTTATTCCCGAGTTCTTGTTGTTCCCCTAAATCTACTTGAATTAATTTAATCAATCCCTCGTCTCTAAATTGTTCCAATACGGGAGATATGATTTTACAAGGGGCACACCACTCAGTATAAAAATCAATTACAACTTTGCCGTTTTTGGGAATATCAATATCGTAATTTTTTAAATCGTTTAATATCATACATTCTTCACTCTCTAATGGATATTCTTTTTCTTCTCTAATAATTTTAACTAATCATTTTTAGCTACCTTTTATAAATCCTTTATAATCTCCCCCACCTTCGTCTTCTCTGCTTACCTTTAATATGTCCGCGTGTTTTCCTTAAAAAAAACATTTTAAATTTCTGCCAACGTGTTGAAATTCGAAGCTTCATCTTTTCTTTTAACGGTAATTTAATTGAAGGGAAGTTTCTTATAATGGGGGTATATGCGATATTTTTTGATCTGGCAATCGGATAAATTTTAATTGATTTTTTCTTAAGTTGTTCTTTGGAGTGTTCTTTTGGGTGGGCTATATTTAATAGATTCGTATTAAATTCTTTTCCACAATTTTCGCAATAGATCGTCTTTCCGTACTTTAGCTCTTTTATTAACTCGGGAGGTATATCTGCCCCGCATTCTTCACATCTGAATAAATTTTTTTCCCGAATTTGCTTACACTTTCTTTCTAACATTTTTATACATATTGAAGTGTAAATTAAGAATTTGAAGCTATCTTTCCATTAGTTAACCTTTAGGAAACTTTAAAGTAAGTCTATAATTTGATTTTTTAACCTTTGTATATTATTAAAAGCTTCCAGATCCTCTGAGATTTCCCCTTCTTTAAGAGCAAATCCTAAGACACCGGGCAATTTCCTTACTTTAATTCTTGATAGATATTCTTCCATTTCATTAGCGCCGGAGCCAATATCACGCCTTCCTACTATAATGTAGGTTCCAATTTTATCCTTTAATTGCCCTTTTCTGAGATGCCAAGTCCTTTCCATAAACATCCTCAACCTCGAAGTAATTCCGCCCATAAATATCGGACTTGATAAAATTATAACTTCAGCGCTCTTTAACTTCTCGTATAATTGAAACATGTCGTCGTCTATAGAACAACCCTCATTTTGAGCACAATAATAGCATTCATCGCATGGGTTAAGCTCATAATCCTTCAAAAATATTGATTCAATGTTGAGAAACTCATTTAAATTACTCAGTAGTTCTTTTGTTAAAATTGCAGAATTTCCGGACTCTCTAGGAGAACCAATAATTCCAATTGCTTTATTTTTATTCATTTCTTACCAAATTATGGTTTTTATTATTGTCTAAAATATTTTGTTTATTTTTTCAAGTTTAGAATTTAACTCTAAACATAAACCTTATCTCCTTCAAGATGACAAATTGTCTAAGGCTTTAATAACCTCAGGAGTTATGTGATGCTCGATTCCGCAACAAACTTTTTCAATTAATTTTTCGTCGTCAATTTTTAAACTTTTAATAAAAAAACCTTTTAATATTTCATAGTTTTTCATCATCTGTTTGCCAATTCTTTCCCCTTCTTCGGTAAGGCGTATTAACCTCCTAGGTCTCCAGTTTATCAATCCCTTATCCTTTAACTTATGAAGCATTCCAGTGACAGAAGCGGGATTTACGCTTAAAACCTCTGAAATTCCGGAATTAGAAACCCAGCCATCCTTATTACATTTCGAAATTAAATAAATAGCCTTTAGATAATTCTCTTGAGATTCGTGAATTACCAATGTTCTACTCGAGAACTTTAAATTTATTTTTGTTTTTTATATTCTATTTGGCTTATTTCTTTAAATTTTCAAAACATTCGTCGCAGAAGAAAAATCTACGCATTTGGGTCGAGTCCCATACCATGTGTCCCGATTTGTGTTTTGTTTCGCAACCCCAGCACATCTTGTCTATGTCGGTACTTACGGAATATTCGCTTTTCACATCAAAATCGTCGTCTTTAATTATCTCCATATAACTTTTTAATTTTTGAGCCATTTATCCTCACTTATTCTGAATAAATATTCACATTATGTAACGAAATTTTTTGTGCTATTTAAGGTTTATGAATAAATATTCAAAACCGCATCAGATAATCTTCATACTCTTCAATCCTAAATCACAAGCAGAAAAATCAGTTAGATTATTTTTTAATGCGTTAATTCTTTATCTGATTCAAACAAAAATTTTTAAAAGTTGATAATGATGTATTTTGTCGAGAAACTTTTAAATTCTATTCAAGAAAAACATTCAGTGGTGTGTATGGGATTAGATCCCAGATTAAATCAAGAGGGAGAAATACCTACTTATCTAATTAAAGAACTTGAGGACCCAAGCAATATTATCACTGAATTCAATAAACAACTCATCGATAAAACCTGCGATCTCATCGCAGTCATAAAGCCCCAAATTGCCTTCTATGAAAAATACGACGCTCTCGATGCTCTTAAGGAGACCATAAAATATGCACAAAAAAATGATTTATTAGTGATTTTAGACTCAAAGAGAAACGATATCGGAAGCACTTCAAAAGCATACGCTGATGCTACATTTAAGGTTTATGGCGCTGATGCGTGTACAATAAACCCTTTTTTTGGATACGATGGAATAGAACCCTATTTAAAACATTACAAACAAAAAGGGTTGTTTATCCTAGTCAAAACATCCAATCAAAGTAGTAAAGAATTTCAGAACCTTTTTAGCGCTCGATTAGAGAATGTTCCTGATTCAACTTTTTCTATAAGAAAAGAATCAGTAGAATTAGAAAGGAATTACATTCATATTGCTAAGATGATAAATAGATGGGCGATAGACGAAAAGGTTTTTTTGAATTATCATAATTTAGGCGCTGTTGTTGGTGCTACACACCCCCAAGAACTAAAAAATTTAAGAGACGTACTCTCAAATTCTTTCATTTTGATGCCTGGTTTTGGCGCACAAGGAGCCACGGTTAAAGACATAGTAAACGGATTTCACGATAATGGGTTAGGTGGTATTATTAACTCCTCACGGGGGATAATGTTTGCGTATAACAAAAGCAAAATATATTCTGCTGAAAAATTTGGGGAAGCGGCTAGGGAAGAAATAATTAAGATGAATGTAAATATTAATAAAGAGATAAATTTGTGATTAAAATCAAAAAAATTTTGACATTATGATTAGAAAAATAACCATTAAGACGAAGGTTGTTGTAAACCTTCTAAAATTACTTTTACTTGTTTATCTTAATCAGTCATAACACTTTTATTACATCAAAGATATTTTCAACCCATTATTATCATATTCTCTATGAATACTAATGTTTTCTGAATCAGTATGCGTTTCTTATTGAATTTTTCGACCAAAGTTTACTATTCTTAGAAAAGAACAACCATCAACCGCTATATGATTTCTCAATGCACAATAGAATAGGATTCTGGTTTAACAAGAAGACCAATACGAAAATACCCGTTATTAATCAATGAGATATAAAAATGGATTAAAAAAAAATGTCGTTTCCGAAACTAAATAAAAATTCTGATGAAAATATTGATAAAATAAAGGTAGAATTTCTAAGCGAAAACTTAGGACTAACATTGGATAAAAGTAAGTGCACTGGTTGTTGCGTATGTGTCCGTATCTGTCCAAAACAAGCGTTTAAGAAATATAACACCGAAGGTCCAACAGATCTTTTCGGTAAAAAAGTATTCTTTAAAAAAAAGCGGTATTACATTCCATTTATTCACGATCTCGAAACCTGCGTGTTTTGTGGGCTTTGTACTTATTTATGCCCGTTTGACGCTTTAAGATTGGAGTACAACGGTAAAGAGATTAATCCCGAGGAGATAAAATTAGTAAAGTCTAAAGCGATACCCAAATTAAATTATGAAAATGTTCAATTAAAATCGGGAAAAGAAGCAAAAGTATATGGTAAAGGCAATATTGATATAAATGTAGAAGAGTGCAATACTGGCTGTAAGAATTGTGCAGAAATTTGTCCCACAGGCGCTATTAGCGTGAAACCAGATATAATATCAAAAGATAAAAGCGAATGGGAACAAGATTTAAAAATCGAGATCTATCCAAAGGATTGCATATATTGTGGAGCTTGTCATTCCAATTGTCCCACTGGTGCTTTAAAACTCGACATTGAAGAGATATTTCATTCGGGCGATTATAATAGTCCTTTCTGGGACGAAATTCTTAATAAACTTAAATTAAAAATTGAGCAATAGTTAACCTCTTAAAAATAATCAAATAGAAGCTTTGGGATATTTAAAACGAAGTTAGCATCATTATTAAAAACGTGATTACTAAAATAAATGGTATAATAATCATTATAAAAACAATTAAAGCTCTCTTTATCCCAAGTCTATGAAATATGTTTAAGAAATTAATATCAATAAATAGAGCTAGAATCGAAAATAACACAATCAATATAAAGTTTGGTCCCGCTTCACCAAAACCCCCTGTGATACCGATTAAAATTAAAGGAGAGGCGACGAAGAAGAATAATCCTACCTGGAGTCCAAAGCTTGCTAGAACCCATTTAAACCCAGTTCTTACTTCTGCCTTTGTTAAGACTAAACCAAGCTTGAGTAAAAGCAGCGCTAATCCAAACAATACGGGTAGCATAATATATATTGCAGTCTGTCCGGGACCAACTTGTAATAGCATAGTAATCTTAACCGATTTTTCTTTATGATATAATTTTTAATTTTAATTATTTCTAATCCTTTACTTATAAAAATATTAAGAAAAATTTTTGATATAAATTTATTTACTCTAGATAAAGAACTTTTTAAGATTTTAAATTTAATCGTAAATTTTGATTCTTAAGTAAATTTATTAAAAAAATTGGAGGATTAAACAAAAAAGTAAGATAGAAAAGTGAATGCAATGGTAGAAACGGAAAACAAGAGTGAAACTGAGAAATACGATGAAATTAAAATTTTCGTTGCTGTGTGTCAATGAGGAATCAATATTGCTGAAATTATAGATTGTAACGCTTTAGCTGAATTTTCAAAAGACCTTCCAAATGTTGTAGGAGCAGACGATTACATTTCGCTATGCACAGAACCCGGTGCAGAGTTTATAAAAGAAAAAATGATTGAATATAAGGCTAATCGACTAATAGTAGCTTCCTGTACTCCAAAAACGCACGAACCAGTTTTTAAAGGCGTTTTAGAATCAATGGGACACGACCCCTCATATTTAGAATTCGTTAATATCAGAGAACACGCTAGTTTTGTACATAGACAAGACAAGAAAGGTGCTCAAGAGGTTGCTGAAGATGCAATCAGATCTGCTGTCGCCAGAGCTACCGTTCTTGAAAAAATTCAAGTGAAGGAAGTAGATATTACGAAAAAGACCTTAATAATTGGGGGAGGGGTTGCTGGACTTACGGCGGGGATAGATCTCGCTGAGGAGGGTTTCGAAGTTTATTTAGTTGAAAAAAGCCCGACGATTGGCGGAAAAATGGCGATGCTAGATAGAACATTTCCGACTGACGATTGTTCTATCTGAATTCTTGGACCAGTTATGCTTCAAGCTGCGAGAACTCCCGGTTTAAATATTTTTACGTATAGCGAATTAGAAGATGTGGAAGGTTTTGTTGGCAACTTTAAAGTTAAAGTTAGGAAGAAGGCGAGATACGTAACGAATGATTGTAATGGATGCGGCGCGTGCGCTGAGGTTTGCCCCGCATTTGGTCCGAATGAATTCAATGAAGGCTTAGATTCTAGAAGGGCAATATACGTGTCGTTTACTCAAGCTGTTCCTTCTATGGCTCAAATCGATATGTCAAGATGTATAAAATGTGGCCTCTGTCAAAATGTCTGCGAGTTAGAGGCAATAGACTTCAATCAAAAAGAAGAGATTGTAGAATTAGAGGTGGGCTCTATAATTGTTGCGACAGGATGGGACGAATACGAGCCTGACGATGGTGATCTTGGTTACAACAAATATCCTAATGTAATTACCCAGATGAAACTTGAGCGGATTTTAGCTCCAAACGGACCAACGGTTGGTCATCTTGCTCGTCCTTCCGACGGAAAAAGACCAAAACGAATATTATTTATTCAATGCGTTGGTTCAAGAGACTTGAATAAAAACGCGTATTGTAGCTCTGGAGTGTGTTGTATGATAACCATAAAAAATTCGAAATTGATTAAACAACATTATCCCGACTCGGATATATCTGTTGCTTACATGGACATTCGGGCTGCTGGTAAAGATTACGAAGAATATTTTACCGCCTCGAGAAAGGAAGGAATAAAGTACATCAGAACAAATGTTTCAAGAATCGAAGAAGATCCAGAAACTCATAATTTGAAGATCATCATGCAAAACACGCTTGGATCGGGGGGATTGAAAGAATTTGAATATGACATGGTTGTACTATCAGCCGCTATGGTCCCTGCTAATGGAATAGACAAAATAACTTCAATCTTGAAACTTGAAACAAGTCAAGACGGGTTTTTTAAGGAATTCCACTCACGACTTAATCCAATCGACACTAAAGTACCTGGAATCGTGCTTGCAGGAGCAGCGCAAGGTCCAAAATCAATAGCTGAATCGATAGCTCAAGGGAGAGCGGCAGCATCATCTCTTGCAAGAATGATGACTAAAGATAAATATCGAATACTTCTTATTAGAGCTTCTGTTGACAAAGAGATGTGCGCTAAATGCGGATTATGTGAACTTAATTGTCCTTATAAAGCGATAACAATGAAAGAAGAGGGTGCTGAAGTGAGCGAAATTTTATGTAGGGGATGCGGAACTTGTCTCGCAAATTGTCCATCCGAGGCTATAACTTTACGCTACTATCGAGAATCTCAATACGAAAAGCAAATTGATGCAATATTAGAAGAGATTTAAGGAGGTTAAATTACTAATGTCAAATAACGATATTAAGATAATTGCGTTTCTTTGTTGGAAATGAGGATACGGTGCTGCTGACATGTCGGGAACTATTAGGGCTCAATATCCCGCGACAATTCGACCCATCAGAATCAATTGTACCGGAAGAGTAACTCCAAGTCTTATGATGAGAGCGATTGGAAAGGGCGCCGATGGGGTTATTATTTCTGGATGATACCCTGGCGAATGTGATTTCGAAACGGGAAATTTAGTTGCTAAAAGAAACGCTGAATATGTTAAAGGTATTCTGGAAACTGCCGGCATTTCGCCGGAAAGAGTTCAGATGTTTTACTGTAGCGCAGCAGAAGGCCAAAGATTCCAAGAGGAAGTGACTCGTATTTCTAAAATAATAGAAGAATTAGGGAGCAATCCGTTAAAAGGATCGCTAACTTCGAACAAAGATAAAAGAAAGGATAATAATCCGAGTAAAAAATCACGATCGAAGGATAAAACTACTAAAACCGATTAGAATGACTCTTACGAAAAAATGATAGTCGAAAGACGACTAACCTTGTGTAGGTTTCGGTAAGCAATTTTTAATTAATATGTTTTATTTAAGTTGTTATAATATTTTTTCAATCATTATTTTTCAACTTAGAATAAACTAAATTTTATAACATTGATATAACTATGGGAAAAGACCCCGAAGTTTTAACCAACAAAGCGGAACTATACTACGAGAACGAGCGTTATAAAAAAGCAGGAAAGTATTATGATTCTGCCGGAGATATTTTTTTTGACGAAGAAAAGTTTCAAAAAGCTCAAAATTGTTATTTTTATGCTGCGAAAAGCTTTATCTACGAAGAAAAATTTGATAAAGCAATCGAAATCTTAAGAAAAGGTGGAAATGTCTCGTTATTTATGGAAGAATTCTCAGAAGCGTTAAAATTTTTTAAAGGAACTCTCAGATATCTTCCATCTTTTAGGGACGATGAAGATAGAAATTATTATTATTCGCTTTTTTCCGCGCTTACATATTTCTGCTTATTTATCGAAGGAAAATTAGATCAAGGATTAGAATTAATAAAAGGAATTAAAAAAAAAGTTAATTATGAGTATTTTAAAGAAAACCAATTCATTAACTTAGTTAAGTTCTTAGCTGTCGCTATCCGGGATAATAATGCTAAATTTTTGCAAAAGGTGAGAGACAATTTTGAAGATTACGAACTTTTAGAAGCTGAGTTATATCTCTTAAGACGGGTGTTGCTTCTGGCTCAAATTAACGTAAATCTTAAAATATTAACCTCTTTTGATCAAGAAAAATACACTACTAAAGACTTAATTACCCTAACTCTAAAAATCGATACCAAACCATTGGTTCAGATTTTAGAAGATACATTTTTCAAAATAAATGTAAGTGAAATCTTCGTCGATAAGCTTAATTTTGATACCTCTGATAATCTCACCAGCCAAAATAAACCAGACTTTTCCAAATCTCTTCCAATTGGAGACCAACTCTCATTAGAGTATGTATTAAAACCTCATTTTCAAGTTGACGAACCGTATATCGGACCATTCACGCTTTTCTGCCGAACTGATAAAGAGGATCTTTTCATTCACGAATTAAAAGATGTTCTGAGGTTAAATATTGTATCTCCACCACCTTCGTTAGAAATTTCCCTAAAAAATCTTAAACCGCCTCTGATTGGAAAATCCTTTCCATTAGAGATATTAATTGAAAACAAAAGTGAAGGAGATGCGCTTGAAGTAGAATTAAATGTCGAATTTCCCAATGAACTAAAAGTAACGAGAGGAACTACAACTAAACAAATATATTCTTTAAATGTAAACGATGATATGACTTGGCAGCTAAATTTAACACCAATGGAGGCAGGGGAATTCGAAATAATAATGAATATAAAGTTTAAAGATTCGGATGGAAAAAATATTGAAGATGTCCAATCGTTCCCATTCGAGATAAAACTCTAAATCTAATTTTTTAAAATAATCTTATAAGGGCTTTTTTTCTTATTTATTCTATCTTAAATGACTTTTCAGATGTTAAATGAAACTTAGAGTAAAAAAAATAGGATTTGAAACTGGAAAAATAAAAGATGTAATCATCAATGTGGAAGATGCTAAAAAACTTGGTCGGAAAGCAGGAGACAGAGTCGTTCTAAAAGATAAGCAATCTAACTCTTTGGATAAAAAATACAAAGTGGCTATTTTACAAATATCTTATTCTGATAGTGTAGTTGCTCCAGGGGAAATCGGAATATTCATAGATTCGATGAAAAATATAGAAGAGATCGAGGGAAGAGTACTTACAGTGAGACCCGCAGAACCTCCGGATTCTTTCATCTTTATCAAAAAAAAAATAAACGGAAATAAGTTGACCGGAGACGAGATCAACAGTATTATTTCAGACGCGACTTCTGGTCTACTTTCCCCGATTGAAATTGCCGCTTTCATCACGGGAGTTTTGATTAATCAGATGGACAACGAAGAGATGACGGCGCTTACGCATGCCGAAGCAAGAAGCGGAAATATCTTTGATTTTGGTCCCCAAGTTTATGACAAACACAGTACGGGTGGGGTTCCCGGGAATAAAGTATCTTTAATTATTGTTCCTATCGTTGCAGCTGCAGGATTAACTATTCCCAAAACATCTACAAGAGCAATTACTTCTCCCTCGGGCACAGCTGATTCTATGGAAGTTTTGACTCCCGTGGCATTTGAGTCAGAAGAGCTAAAGAAGATCGTCGCTCAACATAAGGCGTGCATTGTGTGGGGTGGAGCTTTGGACATATCTCCGGCAGATAATGTACTAATAGAAATTGAGCGACCGCTTCACATGGATCCCGTAGGTTTAATGATACCCTCAATACTCACAAAAAAATTAAGTATGGGCGTTAAACAGCTCGTTTTGGATATACCTGTTGGTTCGGGAACGAAGTTTCCCTCTCCTCACGATGGAAAGGAATTCGCTCACGTTTTTAAACACATTGCGAGAAATGTTGGAATAGAAGCTGAATGTGCACTTACTCTTGCCCATCAACCCATCGGTCATTGTATTGGACCTGCGATCGAAGCTAAAGAGGCATTGACCCTTTTAAGAGATTATAATGTAGGCCCTAATTCGCTTATCGAAAAATCTACGGTGCTGGCTGGAATCTTATTAGAGATGGGCGGTAAAGCACGGGTTGGGAAGGGTCAGGTGTTAGCAAAAGAAATTCTTAGAACTGGTAGAGCATACACCAAAATGAAAGAAATAATTTCAGCGCAAGGGGGGAATCCAGATATAACCCCCGAGGAAATTAAGTTAGGACCTCACTCTGAAGATTTCATGTCTATAAAATCGGGTCACATAACTGAGGTCGATAACGCTATTATAAATAGCATTGCTAAAGCAGCTGGTTGTCCTCACTCAAAAGGTGCGGGTGTAGAAATTTTTAAAAAACAGGGGGCTAAGATAGAAGAGGGAGATTTGATCTTTAGAGTTTATTCGGAAAGCCAATCCAAGTTAAAAAAAGCTATAAAAATTTACAATTCAACTGGCGGACCAATCATTCTCGGGGGAATGATGATTGAACGCATATAATCCTTGCTTTTATGGAGCTCCTCCTCCTCTTTCTGCTTTTGAAAAGTTATATAACGCTCTTTTTTAAGTCTTTTCACTATAATGTTGCAGTTATTTTTTAATCTTAATAGAATTTTTTTCAAACCAATCCTTTATCTCTTCAAACGATTTTGCTCCTTGAGCGACTTTTAGCGTAAAATCTAAAATTTCTCCCTGAAGTGGAGAAAATTCGTAATTGCTTTAATTTGAATTTGCACAAGAGATTAATTCTTGGATCGTATTCTGTAAGCTAATCAAAAAAAAATGAGCAAAATCTAAAATTTATCTTCATATAAGGGTGAAAATTCTTTTAATCATTCTGGATTTGAAGCGAAAGATCGATGTAAGAATTTTTCTCTTTCTTACCGATTTTAAACTTCTTAATATTACAGATA
>WJKD01000722.1 GCA_014729315.1 Promethearchaeota archaeon
AAAAGCACGTTTTGCTTCGAAAATACGCCGTTCAAGATGGACGCAAGCTCAACCGCACTTATTTCTGATAATAGTGAGTCAAGATTCATTTTATCCAGATGCTTGAATTCATTCAAGCGACGCTCTTTTTGTATTTTAATGTCTGGGAGATCGATTTTAAAATCACTTACAAAACTATCTCGAACATTATAATTTTTATCGATATAGGTCACAAATGAATGGGAACAAATTATAGACTCCTCGATGTTAACGGCTGTAATACCCTTCTGATTGTTTTCCAAGAGGCTCTCGTCTACTTGAATTTTACCCGACGTGTTGCACACGGGACAATGAATTTTGACTCGTTTCATTCAAATGATATTAAGAAAAATAAAATATAATAATCTTAGGATTTCCTAAATTTCACACGAGAAGTAGCAATTTTAGATAAATCTTTTTTGAGAAGAAGATTTAAATTCTTACATTTTCATATAATTTATAATATTTTTATAAATTCAATAATGATTGGAAATATTTTATTCTACACGGCTTTAAGTTTAACTATTATATTAGTTATTATAAAATTTATAGTATCTTTAACCTTTTTTAAGATATATCTAAATTCCAAAGAGAACAAATTGATATTAGGTGCTTCAATATTATTTTTGTTTTATGCGATTGCTCGGATAATTTTTCTCATTTTTGATTTCTCTTTGACCGGATTTGATTCAAATCTCTATCAGGACTATGCTCTCGTCTGGAAAATTGGCTTTCTGGCTACAACTTTAGGATTGTTAAGTATTATTTTTATATCCGAAATAGCCATATTAAAGAAAAAATCAAGGTTTCTCATCTCAATTTTTTATTTACTATCCGTAATATTGGTTTTAATTCCTCAAGATATCCAAACCGTTCAAATAATTTCGATAATTCCTTCTGCGATTGCTATGATATATATTCCCTTAAGTTATTTATATTTAGCGAGATATAAAGCAATTCGGAAGCGTGCCTTATCAATTTTTGCGGGATTCTTCATTTTCTTTGCGGGGACTGCAATCCACACAGAAGACTTAGTTCAAATATTTATTTCAATTTACCCCAGCCAAGCAATAGATGTCAGAAGTATATTTCACATTATCTCGATTTGCATGAAGTTACTTG
Source organism: Promethearchaeota archaeon (assembly GCA_014729315.1). The sequence continues at coordinate 1,141 of WJKD01000722.1, forward strand.
GTATTGGTTTCCTAGTTTATGGATATGGGAAAAAGACAAACCAATAAAAAATCGATGCAGTCTTAATAATTTTTTCTCGCAGTATTTCGAGGTATTTATTATCAAATTCTATTTGAAGATTCATAGTCCCAAGCCTGGGAAAAAATAATCTGATAATCCAGAAAGATTATGTTCATGATAGTTTTTTGTTACTTCTAATAAAAATTCGAGATATTCTGATTGAATTTCTATTCCGTATTTATCACCTAATAAATCAAACAATTTCTTTTTGCTTATTTTGTGTTTTCCTGAATAATGTTGTAGAATTTCTGTAATTGATTTTGACATTTCGAAAACTTTAATGATCTCGTTTTTGAGTATTAACAAACCAGTAAGGGAATTTTGTTCAGAGAGAAATTTTTCTATTATCGCACTCTCAATTCTAATATTTTTAATAATTTTCTCTTTTTTCTTTTTAGTTAAATCCTTATCAGTTTCTATAATCTGGTATCCTTCGTAATCTCTTTTGTATCTTATATACTCTAATCGATTTACGATTTCGATTTCATAATCAAAAGTATTCTGAAAAATATATTCTAACATAAGGGCTAATTTCTCCGAAATGATCTCATTATCACATATAAGAAGCAATTTTTCTTTTGAAAACACACCATTTAGAATGGATGCAAGCTCAAAAGCTGAAAGATCTAATAATATTAGATCTATGCTAGATTCATCGAATCGTATTTGTGGTGCTTTTTGGATTTTTTCTTCAATTTTAATATTTGGTAGATCAATTTTAAAATCGCTTACAAAGCTGTCCCTAACATTATAATTTTTATCTATATATGCAACGAAGGAATGATCACATATAAGTGATTCTTGGACATTAATCGCAGCAATACCTCGCTGACTATTTTCCAATATTTCCTCATCAACTTCAATCTTCCCAGATTTATTAC
>WJKD01000723.1 GCA_014729315.1 Promethearchaeota archaeon
AAATTATTCAGGGTGTGTCATGTTTAATTTATGTAATTATCTGTTTTATTCTCGGACTTAAAATATCGTTAAGGTATCTAAGATATAGACAAAGAGATCTTTTATTAGTTGGTATAACTTGGATGGGACTCGCTTTTCCATGGATACCGGATGCCATTAATCTTATTTTGATTCTCTTCTTTCAAACTATGCTCAGCGAAATCGTTTATTTCGTTATCGTTCTTGCAACTCTCCCTGTTCCTCTTTTCTGCTGGTTATTTGCCTTTACTGATTTCCGGTTCAAAGAGGGTCAAAAAATTATTTTAATCGTCTATTTACTTGCTGCAATAGCATTTGAAGTTGTATTCTTTTTGCTTTTGTTTCAAAATGTGAGATTAATTGGACGGTTCCTTGGTCCCTTTCAGCCAGAATATACTTTATTTATTCAAGTATATCTATTTGCAATAATCGCTGTCTTTTTTATTACAGGTGTTTTATTTTTTATTCAATCAATGACTTCAGAGAGTCGACAAGTGAAACTTAGGGGAAAGCTGATTTTAGTTGCCTTCTTTCTTTTCACAACGGGCGCAATATTCGAAGTGATTGTGCCATTTATCCCAATATTCGTAGTTATAACTAGGTTGATTCTTATCCTCAGTTCATTTTCGTTCTATATGGGTTATATCTTACCCGAATGGACGAAAAAAATATTTCTCTCCTAGTTTTTTTTTATTTTATCAATTTATTCATTTTCAAACAACTTTTGATTTTCAAAATATTAAGGTTAATTAAAAATTCCCAGAGAGATTCGATTAATTGAACTTTAATTAATAAGTTTTTTTATTTATTTCTTCAACTTTTTTAACAAGAATTAATAGAAAGAGCACATTTTTTTTATTATATAGAATAAAGAAAATATATATAGATACGAGTAAAAGTATTGATTTTACCCAAATTAATAGCATATCCCGTCTAGTCTTATCTGATTAGGATCATATAAAGAAATTATAATTTTTTGTATAAAAGTTCTTCTTAATGCTTACGCAATAAAATACATAATATATAGATGGCTATATAGAATATATATAAAGATTATATATGATCTGAAATATAGATTCACATATAGAAAAGCAGTAGAATAAAAAAATCTTCAAGGGTTATAAAAATTGGTTTTTAACATCGAAACAAGAAAAGTTCAAAAAACGGGGGGATCGTCATTTATCGTGAGTCTCCCTATAGAATGGATAAAATCTCATAAAATTCACAAACATCACAAAGGTTATTCATTGGGAATTATAACTCAACCAGATGGGAACCTTTTGGTCACTCCGAATCCAAATTCAGAGGATATTCTTAAAACCAAGAGCTTTAATGTGGACGAGATTAAGGACTATAACTTTTTATTTAGGGTTTTAATCGGTGCGTACATTATGGGCTATTCAAAAATAGTAATTAAGTCAAGCAAGAAATTCGAACCATTTGTAAGAGATTGCGTTATAAATTTCACTCAGATTGCAATTGGTCCCGAAATTATCGAGGAATCAACTCAAAACATTCTTATCAAGGATTTACTTAATCCTAAAGAAATGCCCTTTGAAAAAACGATTCGTCGGATGTATATTTTAGCAGAAACGATGCATGAAGACGCTATTACCGCATTAAAAACTTCAGATAAGGAATTAGCTGAAGAAGTTATTAAAAGGGACAATGATATAGATCGTTTGCATTGGTTAATCTGTCGTCAATCGAGTATCGTGCTAAGAGACATTATTCTTTCCCAGAAAATGGGAATCACATTAGAAGACGCTAACCATTACCAGCAAATGAGTAGATTATTAGAACGAACTGGCGATCACGCAGTCAAAATTGCGAAGAATGCCATTAAAATTATTGATTCAGGTAATGGTGCAACGGTAATAGAAAAGATTGTAACCGCAAGTGAAATTTCGATAAAAATTCTCAAAAAGAGCTTAGACGCGTGGCTTCAGAAGGATATGGTATTAGCTAACAAAAATATCGAATCAATCGCTGAATTAATAGAAACTTGCGAGGAAAAAACGATATCTGCCGATCATAGTGATATTGAAACCTATGTAGCGTCAAGTTATATTTTTGAAAGCATTCGAAGGACGGGAGAATACGCAGGGGATATTTCTGAGATTATTATTAACAATTTGATTAAAGAAAACGAATAGACACCCCCATAATTTTTTATCAATTTTATCCCATTTTATAGTTATGAATCAGAGAACCCAGAACACTTAAATCTGAGCTTTTATTACTTTAGACTTTTTAAATACAAATAGATCAATTCCGCAGTATTCTTGATAGCGTTCAGAGTACTGATCTCCGGGACATTATGAGAAAAAAGTACGGGAATCCCGATTAAAGCTGAGGAAATTCCCAACCACTTCTGGGATTTTCCAGCGTCTGAACCATAAAACTCAAAAACGCCGTTTTGATAATCCAGAGCATTTTTTTCTGCAATTTTAATTAAACTCCTGCAGAAATCATAATCCATAACACCAGAGCCTCTTCTTTCTTGCCAAACGATAACTGGTCCGCCGTCTAGTTTAATTCCTGAATTAACGCTTCCTGAGAAATCTGCAACTGGAGCAATATCAATTGCAATTACTTGGTCAATATTGTTCACGCGGGTATAATGATGAGCACCTTCAGTTCCTATTTCTTCTCGAGAAGTTGCAACTATGTGAATATTGTATGGAATTTTACACGACCCGTAATCGGTTAGTAATTTTGTTGAAATTCTTTCAGAAAGCACAATCAAACTAGTAAGAGCAGCGAGATTATCCATCGAATAGCCCGCAATGATGTTATCATCTTGATCTGGGTTAAATAAACCAAACTCTCCTTTAAATACTAGTGGCGAGCCAACATGGATACCATATTTATTTATAACCTCGTCTCTACTTTTTGCCCCAATATAAATTTTCATTTCTAAAGGATCGATTTTTTCCTTAGATCGGAGCTTTTCAGGAGTAGAATGTGTTGATCTACCACCAATTACACCATTTATCCATTTACCATCTTTATTTAGAATTTGGATAGTCCGAGAAACTAACCACCGCCCCTCGTATCCTCCTCTTCTTGAAAATTCCAAATATCCGTTCTTTTTGATTCGTCTAATTGTGCCTCCAATTTCGTCGATATGTGCTAGGATTGCTACATCCTTCTTAGCATTAATGCCCTTTAACTTGACATAAAAGTTTTGTAGCGCATCCGTATTAACCGATATATTATACTTAGAAAAACTTTTAATTATCTCCTTTTTATAAATCAATCCTCTTTCTTTTTCCATTCCTGAAGGTGCTCTAACAGAAGCCAAGCTATTAATTATTTGCAAAATTTCTTTTTTATCCAATCTTATCACATTTAAGTTGAATTAAAAATATATTTATCAATCAACAAT
>WJKD01000724.1 GCA_014729315.1 Promethearchaeota archaeon
AAGATTAAAAAAAAGGAGATAACAGGAAGAAATAAATCGAAGATTATCCGATGCTCAAGGGATGACGAAAAATTAAAGTCTCAGAAGAAAAGGCAAAAATCAAAGATATTTAAAACACGCAACATTTCTGAACCAAGATCTCTTGATAAGAGCGAATTTAATTTTGAAGATGTGTTACATAAAAGCCAAAAGTCCGTTTTAATTGAATCAAATGTAGTCGTAATAGGAGCGAGCGTTGGTGGGCCAAGAACCATTACTCAAATTCTAAGAACTATTCCCTCTGATTTTACTTGTCCAATTCTCATTGTCCAGCATCTCACAAATCAATTCGTAGATGTATTTGTTTCCTCCTTAAATGAAAATTGTGCTTTAAATGTAAAGATAGCTGAGGATGGAAAACTTATCGAAAAATCGACGGTTTACATTGCTCCCGGAAACTATCACTTGTCAATAGCCACAAAAAATTGCAGCCCTATCATTAAACTCTTTCAGGGACCTCCCGTCCATTTTTGTATTCCTTCGATTGATGTCTTATTTTCATCAGCTGCTCGGATATATCAAGAAAAAGTTTTAGCAATATTACTAACTGGGATGGGAAAAGACGGGGTAAAAGGAATGGGGATGATAAAGAAGTATGGAGGAAGAACAATCGCTGAGGCTAAGGAAACGAGTATTCTATATGGAATGCCCAAGTCCGCTGTAAAAAAAGGATATGCGGAGTTAATACTCCCAAATTACGAAATAGCAGATTATCTCAACAAATACGACAAATACATTACCTTGAGCTCGAGATATTGAACTTCGTTGATTAATTTTGTTCAACAACTAATTAAAAATAGTTATTTAAACTCTATTTTGGTTAGATTCCTTTGTTTTAATTAGATTTTCCTTAAAGTTTTAAATCTCGGACTATTGAATAATTTGAACTACTCATACCTAAAGGTGTGAGATTCGCAATTCATCGAGAATTGCTGACCGAACATCAGCCTTACACCCTTTCCAAACACATTCACCGTAGTCCCTACGGCATACTCATCGTTCTCAATGATCGTGATATTAAGATTCGTTAATTGGGATAAATAAAAGCAGTAAGTTTTTACTAAACAATTATAAAGTTAAGAATTTAAGAAAATAGATTATGAAGAAACTAAAATTTTAATCAAAAAATACCTTTAATCATATAATTAAATCTCATCTGTTCAAAGATTATGCCTCGTAGAAAGGAAATTTCTGAGATACTTAATTTAATGGAAAAACGAGAGAAAATTAGGAACATCGGTTTAGTGGGACATATTGATCATGGTAAAACTACGCTGAGCGACTCCTTATTGAGTGAAGCAGGATTACTTTCCCCAGATATAGCTGGAGAAGCCAGAGTTCTTGATTACCTCGAAGAGGAGCAAGAGCGGGGGATCACGATGAAATCAACTAATATCTCCCTATATTACGAGAAAATCATCGAGGAAAAAGAACCTTTCTTAATAAATTTAGTTGATACGCCAGGTCATTTAGACTTCAGCGGTAAAGTCACTAGAGCGTTACGATTGATTGATGGAGTCGTAGTGGTGGTTGATGCAGTGGAGGAAATAATCTCGCAGTCGGAAACCGTTATAAAACAAGCGCTTCAAGAGGGAGTTAAACCCGTACTTTATATAAACAAGGTCGATAGGTTAATAAGAGAATTAAAACTGAAGGACGATCAAATTAAAAAAAAATATATACGCATCATCGACAAATTCAATAAGCTCGTGGAAAGATTCGCTCACCCTCCCTACGATCAGGAATGGAAGGTTTTACCAGCAAACGGTAGCGTAGCTTTTGGTTCAGCGTTGCATAAATGGGGATTTACAGCAAGAATATTGGAAAAAAGCGAAATAAAATTCAAGGACATTAGGAAAAGATATAAAAAGGAAACATACACTAAGGAAAGCTACGCCGACTTACCTGTTTACTTACCAATTCACAAAGCTATCTTAGAGATGATCGTTAACCATCTACCCAATCCTACGGACGCTCAAGCATATCGGATCAAGAAGATTTACGACGGCGAGTTAACCAACACCATTGGTGAAGCTTTATTGAGATGCGATCCAAAAGGACCGCTCGTCATATCTCTTAGCAAGGTACAATCTGGTAAACACGGTTTAGTAGCAACTGGCAGAATTTTTTCTGGAGAATGTACAAATAAAAAAAAAGTGACTCTGCTTAGGGAAAAAAGCGAAGGAGTTATTCAGCGTATTGCTATATTCATGGGACAGAGACGAGAACAAGTAGATAGTATCCCGGTTGGAAATATCGTTGCGATTGAGGGCTTAAAGGAGGTTAAAAGTGGTGAAACACTCGTTGAACCCGAATATGCCAGTCAAATATTACCATTTGAAAATGTAAGGTATGTGACTACACCCGTTGTTACAGTGTCGATTGAACCGGATTATTTACGAGATTTAGAACAAATGAAAAAGATAATTGAAAATCTTTTAATCGAAGATCCAAATTTGAAGTTTGAAATAAACGAGGAAAACGGAGAGTTCTTATTATCAGGAATGGGTCCTCTTCATCTTGAGGTAACAGCCCACGAAATAGAGAAAAGAGGAGTAAAAGTCTCTATTTCAGAACCTCGAGCTGTGTTTAAAGAGTCCTGTCGAAATGAATCATCTGAAGTAACTTCCAGCATTTTAAACGGAGAGCATTCAATCACACTTAAAGTGCAAAGACTAAATCAGAAGACAATTAAGTTTTTTAAAAAAATGGATTACAAGTCGATAAAACCAGAGCAGAAACTTAAGCAGTTATTAAGCGAAAAGACTAGTTTATCTAAAGAAGAGATAGAACAATTCCAGATTTGTGATTCTGATCAGAACATATTAATCCTTCTGAAACAAGAACAAGTACCAGAGGAATATAGAGAGATCATCTTAGAAATTTTCGAGAAAATTCATCTCAATGGTCCTCTTTGCGGAGAAAAATTAACTGAAGTGAAAGTTACTCTTACGACAAATAATATTGATAAGATTAATCAAGAGGAAGCGTTTTCAGAAATTTCTGCAATGTTTTACGAGGCAATTAAAAAAGCTTTAAACGAAGCAGAGTCAATTCTACTAGAACCGATTTACCATACCATTATCCAACTTCCCCCCGAATATATTAAGAATACACTCTCGCTCCTTCCAAAATATTTCGCAAAAATAATTACCATTGATCAAGATAGAGAATATCAAGCGCTCATAGAAATTTTATTGCCAGTGCGAAATTCGGTGAAATTTGCAGAGAATATCAGGTCTATCACCAGTGGGAAGGCGTTTTGGCAAAACGAGTTTCATTCTTTCATGGAAGTGCCCGCTCAACAAGCTAAATCAATAGTTAGCAATTTGAGATTTGTTAAAGGGCTTTCATGGTAAAATAATAGTAGAAAAATTATTTCTAAATTTCATATTTTAGAGATTTAGCAGTTGTATATAATCGTCATCCTTGAAGTTTTTTAAAGATATCTTTTACGATTTGCGTTAATTTTTCTTTTGGAAAATCTTCAATATCGATTCTTAACGAATCTGGATTTAATAGCAAGGTTGAATTAGGGAGTGATTCTAAAGGATTGACTAATAAATTCAATTCCTTCAGAGTTTTCAAATTTCCAATATCTTTTGGTAAATCGGAAATCTCATTGTTAAATAAATTAAGTTTCTCAATTTTTTTAAGATTACATAAAGAATTGGGAAGACTAGTAATTAAATTATTGCTTAAATTAGCAACTTCTAACGAGGAAAGATTTCCGAAGGATCGGGGTAATTCATTTATATTATTATTTGCTAAATCAAGAAATTGAAGGTTGATAAGATTCCCAAATTTATCGGGTAAATTTTCTAAAGAACCACAACTAGAATATATGCGTTCCAAACTTGAGAGGTAGCAAATAGCATCTGGAAATTGCGTATAACTATTACCTTCTCTCGAAGAATCCCCATCAGAGCGTAAGTATCGTAAAGAAGAAAGTCCAGATATCGATTCGGGAAATTTATTGAACTTATTATAAGAAATTGATAAGAATTGCAATCCTTTCAATTTATTAAATGAACCAGGTAGCGAATAAAGCTTATTACTATCTAAATCTATACGTTTTAGCATTTCGAGAGCCCCAATTGAAGAAGGCAATTCAATTAGGGAGTTATTATCTAAATTTAAATCTATTAAAAATTTTAACTCGCAAATCTCTTCCGGTAATTTCTTGAGATTTTTATTGGTGATTTTCAGTTTAACAACGTGTAAATTTTGATTTTTAGAATATGTTGAAGGCAAGAGATCAGATTGAATAGAAGTAAACTCAAAAAATGGTTTAATACTTGGCTTTTTGGAGCTTTCATAAGGAAAAGCTTTCAATTTTTCTCCGATTTTATTTTCAATTGATTTTAGTGCCACTATTTCTTTTGGAGGTAAGTTTACTCCTCTAAACTTCAGCATATTTTTCCGACCTAAAATATTTTCTAGTATATCCGTTTAATCTAACAACAGCGTTTTGGTTTTATAGAATATTAAGTTCTATGTTGTAATTACATAATAATTATCAACAAGCTAATTCAAATTTGCGATTTAAGATTTTGTTGTTGCTAATTTAATTATTTTACATGGATGAGGAGTAAAAAACATTTTTAAATGCGCCATCCGGGAATTGAACCCGGGCCGCGGGCTTGGGAAGCCAGCATACTACCACTATACAAATAGCGCAAGGATGGGATTATATTGATGTTCTGATATATTAAATCCCTATAACATATTAAAATACCCTAACATTTATATTTTATTTGTTTCTATCTTTTTAACTTTTGACGCAGATTTCCTAAGAGTTTTTATAAAACAGAGAAGTTTGCTAATTTAGTTCGTGTTATTTATGAAAATTATCAAAAATCCATAATTCTTAAATATCTAATTCAAAATCTTTACAGTAACTCAGATTGAAAATTAAATTATTGAAGAAAATTTAAATTTGATTCTCTTGAGGTTCTTATTAAAATTTTCAGTCATCCGAAATTTAATGACGAATGATACGATTAAATAAAGGTTTATACGAAAAGCAAAACATTGATTTTATTTTATTTATTCTTAGATTTGAATTAAAGATAGAATTAAGGTAGTTAGCTATTATGGTTATGGAAGAGGCTGAAAAATCGTTTGAATCGATTACGAACCAATCCATAATGGGAATATTTATAATACAAAATCGAAAATTTCAATACGTAAACAAAAAGTTATCGGAAATTACGGGTTATGACGTAAATGAGATTTTGAGCTGGAGATCAGTTAACCTTCATAAATTTGTACATGAAGAATTTTTAAAGCCTATTCAAAGTGAGTTTGAGAAGATTTTTTCTAATCAAGATAATATCACGAATTTTCAGTTTAAAGGAGTAAAAAATAACAAGGAGATTTACTGGGCGGAATTATACTGTAAACCGATCAAGCATCGGAAAAAATTGGCTTATTTAGGAATTTTATTAGACATTACCGAAAAAAAACAAGCCGAAGATAAATTAAAAGAATCTCGAGCGATGCTTCAACTTGTAATGGACAACATTCCTCAATTTATTTATTGGAAAGATACGAATTTAACTTATTTGGGATGTAATAAAAATTTTGCTCGGGTTGCGGGGGTTGGAGATCCTGAAAACATCAAAGGTAAAACAGATTTTGATTTACCCTGGGCAACATCTCAAGCAGAATCTTTCAATGAAATAGATAGTCTTGTAATGGAAATGGACAAGGCAGAATACCACGTTATTGAATCTCAACGTCAAGCGGATGGAAAGAAGGCATGGTTAGAGACTAATAGGATACCTCTGCACGATCTCGACGGAAAAGTAGTGGGGATTCTTGGAACCTATGAAGATATCACGGAGAGGAAAAAAGCAGACGAATTAATAAAATCGCAACTGAAAGAAAAAGAGATTCTTTTAAAGGAGATCCATCATCGTGTGAAAAATAATTTGCAAATTATTTCCAGTCTTTTGCATTTACAAGCTTCCTTAACTGACCATAAACCTACTATTTCTTTATTAAAAGATAGCCAAAATAGAATCAGCACCATGGCCTTGATTCACGAGTATTTATATAAGTCAGAGGATCTCTCCCAAATCGATTTTAAATCTTATGTTGAAAATTTAATTCAATTTTTATATCGTTCCTATGCAATATCGAGAGATCGAATTAGCTTAGAAACTAAAATAGATGATATAACATTCGATCTTAATATAGCAATCCCATGCGGTCTGTTGATAACAGAATTAATTACTAATTCTCTACAACACGCATTTCCTGACGATAAAAAAGGAATCATTAGGATCTCTCTTCATATATCAGATGACAAATACGAGCTAATAGTTGCCGATAATGGAATAGGTCTAAGTGAAAGCATCAATATTGAAAATCCGAAGACGCTGGGTTTAACTTTAATTGACGCACTCACGAAACAAATAAAGGGAAACATAAATGTTGATAGAGCGAACGGAACTGGGTTTAAAATAGAATTTTAGTCAAATTAAAGATTATATTAGTGATGGCATAATGAAGAAAAAAAAAATATTAGTGGTGGAGGACGAATACATAGTTGCTAAAGATTTAGAAAAGACTCTGGATTTTTTGGGTTACTTAGTTCCTGCGACAGTAACTTCGGGGGAAGATGCCATCGCGCGGGCAATTGAATTAAAACCCGATTTAATATTGATGGATATTCGTTTGGAAGGTGAAAAGGACGGAATCGTTGCGGCTAAGGAAATTCAAAAAGAAATTAGCGTTCCGATAATCTACATCACAGCTTATGCTGACGAAAAAACGCTAAGCGAAGCAAAATTAACAGAACCCTATGGGTATATAGTTAAACCATTTAAGGATGTAGAGCTAAAATCTACAATAGAAATTTCTCTCCACAAACATAAAATAGAGAAACAACTGAAAGAAAATAGAAAATGGTTAGACGCAACTCTGAGGAGCATTGGAGACGCTGTAATTGCTACTAACGGAATGGGCATTATTAGATTTATTAATCTATCCGCCGAAAAATTAACAGGTTGGAGCGAAGAGGATGCTATTGGTACGAAATTAGAAATAGTGTTTAAAATTAAAAATTTTTAATCGGGAAAACCAACAAATCCAGAGTATAAAGACTTAATAAATCAAGACCTTTTTACTAAAAAATCTCATAAACTTTCCTTGGAAACTAAAAATGGGAATATATTACCTATAGAATTTAATTGTTCCGTTATAAAGAATGGTGAAGGATTAAACAAAGGTACTATTTTAACCTTTAGAGATATCTCTCAAAAAATTGAATGGGAAGAGCGCTTACGAGAATCCGAGGAAAAGTATAGATTGATCGCCGAAGATGCAGGGGATTTGATCTCGGTGTATAATTCGGAAGCAAAATTAATATATTTTAATAAAAAAGCACACGAAAAGGCACTAGGATATGACGCAGAGCAATTAAATAAATTTAAGTTTCGAATTCAAATTACACATGAAGCTGATCGTCGTGATCAAGCTAAACAATTTCTAAAAATCCTAAAGACTGGACAAGCTCAACATCAATTTCGACTTAAACATAAAGATGGACATTACGTTTGGTTTGATTCAGTAGGGCGTGTTTTTGCAGATAGATTTGGAAGAAAGAACATTTTATTCATCTCAAGAGATATAAGCGAGCGAAAGTTGATGGAACAAGAGCTACGTAAATCCGAAGAGAAGTTCAAGGGGCTCTACGATTCGTTAAAGGACGGTATTGGGTTAACTGATCTTGAGGGTAATATTATCGATTGTAATCAAGCTTTTTTAGATATGCTCGGTTATACTAAAAACGAGATCTTAAATTTAAGCTTTAACGATATCACCCCTAAAAAATGGCACGATAAAGAAAGATCGATACTGGAAAATCAAGTAAATGTTAGGGGGTATTCTGACGAATACGAGAAGGAATACATCAAAAATGATGGAACTGTCATTCCTATAAACATAAAAACCTGGCTTATTAAAGAAAATAATGAAAATCCAATTGGTTATTGGGCAATAATTAGAGATATAAGCTATAAAAAAGCCGCGCTACAACAATTAAAAGAATCTGAAGAAAGGTTTAGAACTCTTTACGAAAATATCGTAGGTGGGACATTAATTATAGGAAAAGACTATAAGATAAAGGACGTTAATCAATACACTTGCGACGTAACTGGGTATTTAAAAGAAGAACTCGTAGGACAGTTATGCGATATAATATGTCCAAGAGGTTCGTCTTCCCACGACTGTCCGATATGGGAGATAGGTAAAAAAGAATTCCGAGGGATGGACACTCAGATAAAATGTAAGGCCGAAGAGCGTATTTCGATATTAAAAAACGCAAGGAAAATTAAACTGGATGGAGAAACTTATATATTTGAAACATTTCAGGACATTCACGATCGCAAGATTGCGGAACAAAAAGTAAAGGAATCGGAAGAAAAATTTCGTCATTTGTTCGAGAAAGCACCCCACGCAATAATTATTCTTGATACTAATGGAATTCTAATCGACTGCAATTCTACGGCTCTAAGCTTTTCGGGTTATTTAAAATCCGAATTAATTGGAAAAAAAATATTGGAATTGTTGGAACTTTTTAAGATTTCTAAAATGAATATAAAAATTCAAAACGCCTTTAAAAATTCATTGAGGGGGGAGTCGAAAAATAACATCGAAATCCCCATACTAACCAAAGATGGAAGACAAATTTGGATTACTATGAATGGTTCGTTGATCTCAGTTGGAGATCAAGAATATATCCAAACAATCATACAAGATATTACTAAAAGAAAGGAAGCCGAACGGCAACTTAAAAAGTCGGAGGAAAAGTATAGAGAACTCGTTCATAACGCTAATAGCATCATTTTAAAGCTAGATGTTAAGTATACCATAATTTTTATTAACGAATTTGGCGAACGATTTTTTGGATACAGAAGTAACGAGTTGATTGGAAGAAGTGTAGTAGGGACTCTTTTACCAAAAAAGGAAAGTACCGGGAGAAATCTTGAAAAGATGGTGAAAAAATTGGTTCTCAATCCAGATAATTACGAATATAATGAGAACGAAAATATGACAAAACATGGAGAAATAAAGTGGATTTCTTGGACTAATAAGGGTATTTACGACCAATACGGAAAGCTTACTGGCGTACTTTCAGTTGGCACAGACATTACAGAACGCAAGGAAGCTGAGCTCGCCTTAATGGAATCGGAAGAGAAATTTCGTTCAATAGCCGAACAATCATTTTTAGGTATCCTTATTATTCAAAATGGCTACATTAAATATGTTAACGATGTATTAACCGATTTGTTAGATCTCACAGAAGAAGAGCTATTTAATTTACCCCAATACGAAATTTATAATCTTTTAGAATATCCCAAAAATTTCGGATTTTCTACAAATAAGAATATTAAGTTATATTTATCCACAAAATTAGATATAAAGACTGGTAAGTCTCTATGGGTGGATCAGTACGCAAAAAGAATTCAATTCAAAGCTGAGCCTGCAGATCTTATAACAATCTTCGATGTGACCGAAAAGAAAGAAGCGGAAAAGCTCGTAATCGAGGAAAATAAAAAACTCCTCGAATTAAATCAGATGAAAAATGAATTTATCACTAGAATTTCTCACGAGCTTAAAACGCCATTGAATTCCATTTACGGTGCATCCACCTTATTACTGGACCTTTATATTGATAATATAAATGATAAAGCTAAAAGACTTGTTGAAATTATACATAAAGGCGGAGAGCGACTGGATAAATTGATTCTAAATTTAATCGACGTCTTGAGAATCGAATCCAATAAATTACGCCTTGACAAGAAAGAAGTAAGCCTACTCGATATGGTACAAGACTGTATAAACGATGTGATTCATTTTATTGAAGAACGTGATCTATTCATAAATGTGGATGTTCCTTCGGATATCGTGCTGTCCGTGGATAAACATAGGATTAAAGAATTAATACTTAATTTGCTCACGAACGCAATAAAAAATACACCGCAAAATGGTCAAATCACCTTAAGCATTCAAGATTATTTTACTTTTGTTGACGTGAAAATTAAAGACTCAGGTGTAGGGTTCACGAAGGAAGAAAAAACTCAACTTTTTAAAAGATTCGGAAAAATTGAACGATACGGAAAAGGTATGGATATCGACACTGAAGGAACTGGTTTAGGACTTTTTATATCCAAAAAAATAGTTGAGCTCCACAATGGGGAGATCTGGGTTGAGTCTGAAGGTAGAAATCGAGGTTCTACTTTTGTGGTGAGATTACCTAAAAGCTAAATTATAGAAACAAGAAAAAAATTTTTAACTTTTATCGATTCCAAGCGAAATATGAATTAGCCTTCCAAATATTCAAAAATTACGTCGAATTGGTCAAATTTAAATGGTTTTAGAAAATAGTCTTCAGCACCCGTCTCTTCCATCTTTTCAGCAACATCAGATTCTGGAACAGCGGTTATGTAAAACACCGGAACATCCTCTAAATTTTTATCTTCTTTAATTTTTTGACACAATTCGTAGCCGTTGATATCCGGTAAAATAATGTCAAGTAAGATAATTTTCGGTATTGATTTCGCTAAAAGATTCAATCCCTTTGCGCCCGTAATGGCTCCATAACTCGTATAACCTTTAGATTCAAAGAACTGACTTAAAACAGCTAAGGTCGCTGTATCATCGTCAATAATTAGAATATCAAATTCGGATTCAACTGGTTTTCGATCGGTTAGTGATTCGTTAATTATCTCTTCTAAAA